>CAZWZZ010001427.1:0-1501 GCA_964638395.1 uncultured Caldilineaceae bacterium | reverse complement strand
CAACAGAAACCTTGATTAATTTGTGGCTTCGGGAAAAGCTGTCTGTCTCAGCCTAACTTTTCTCCAGACTCACGAAAGCACGGGGTAACTTTGGCGTTAGCTTGATGCGTTAGCAACAAATCGGCGTAACCCCTGACGTGGCCAGGTCACAACCAAAAACGGCCTACGGCTGGGATGGATGGGAGGGGTTGGTACCGATGAAACAAAATTAAACTCAGTATCAATTTTTTGTTACGAAAGGTGGCGCGAAGCACACTGGTGAAACGGAACGTTAGGCGTTTTGATTTAACAATAGAGAAATTATGCCTATTCTTACTAAACCTGCCATGTATGGCGGCTTGCTACTTCAATCTGATCATTATCATAGAGTTGCCGATTTATGTTTCCGGCATCTAGCTGGTGCATCGGCAAGATATAATGATCGCCAAAATCATGCTTGGATTCTCAAAATTACCAATGATGATCCAGAGTATGGACGTTCGCGTTATCTTAAATCCCTTGCGATTTATCAATTTAACCAAAGCGAAGAATATTCTCAATCTATTGCTACTGTGTTGTTTGCCCATATATGGCTGCTTTCAGCGGCAAACTATTATAGACTTTCCTGTAAACATAAAATCCCACATGATGCACCCTGGTTAGGATGCGATCCAATTGAAAAAACGTTTTCACCCCAACACATTGCACAGGAATTGAAATTACCCGAATTTGTAGTCCAACAAGCCGAAATTATACATAGGATGCGGAATACTATTACACATCTTGTAGAGACAGATAAGAAGACTGAACCAATTGACAAATTGGATTTTCCTATGGCATTTAGATTGGTTAAGACTACTTGGATTATCTATCTTGCACTTCTCCGTCACTATGGGGTTAAACCGGATCCCGGTAGTTGGGTTATCCAAACAAAAAAATATGAATTACCGAGAGTTATGTAACAAGATTTTTTCAGCCAGCCAAGCCTAAGTTACAGTCGGCGGGGCCATCGCTGACCCCGCCGCTGCTTCCGAACCGTGCTTGAGACTTTAGCCTCACACGGCTCTTGAGTATCCGGGTCCTTGTCATTGGCACAACCCAAACCCTTACGGGAGAGGAGCGCTTAACAACTGAACTCTTGGGGCATCTGGCTTTCACTACGTCAAAGACGTGTGCCATAAAGCGCTGGCCTTTCTCAAGCACCGTTGTTTTCCCGAATACCCACCCTCCGTCAGCCTATCCCTAGCATTACCAAGGGCCTTTGCTTCTGAGGGCATCCTCCCCGCTGAGGCATCCGGCTGGTTACCTGCTCAGTCTTAGCTGAGAGCCGACAGCGGGTTACTCCGTTCCGTCTAAACCATCATAGGAGTTGGACTTGATGATACAAAATTATCATCGTACCAACATCAATCTACAGTTGTCAAAGAGCAGACACTCTTTGCCGCCCAGCCCCCGACCTCGAAAGGTCGGTTTCGGACGAACGGATCGCACCAATGCCAATTAACGCGACCGATTAAGCTGG
>CAZWZZ010001426.1:0-1504 GCA_964638395.1 uncultured Caldilineaceae bacterium | reverse complement strand
AACGAATGGCCCCAGTCTTAGAGCTTCGCGGTATCACCAAACAATTTCCCGGCGTCTTGGCCAACGATAACGTCAACCTGACCCTGGAGGCGGGTGAGATTCACGCCCTCCTGGGCGAGAATGGCGCGGGCAAAACCACCCTGATGAATATCCTCTATGGCCTCTACCAGCCGACCAAAGGGGAGATTTACATCAATGACCGCAAGGTTGACATCACCGGCCCGACCGACGCCATTCGTCAGGGGGTAGGCATGGTGCATCAGCACTTTATGCTGATCCCCGTCCTGACCGTGACCGAGAACGTCATGCTCGGCGAGGAAGCGATCCACAACGGCCTTTTCCTGGACCGGCGAGCGGTGGCCGACCGCATCGAAGAGATTTCCAAGAAATACGGCTTACACGTCGATCCCTATGCCTATGTCAAAAATTTGCCGGTCGGCATCCAACAGCGGGTCGAAATTATCAAAGTTCTCTATCGCCAGGCCAACATTCTCATTTTGGATGAGCCGACGGCGGTGTTGACGCCGCAAGAGGTTGAGGAGCTGTTCAAGATTATCAAATCGCTTGTGGCACAGGGAGTGTCCCTGATTTTTATCACCCACAAGCTGAAAGAGGTGCTGTCGGTGGCGGATCGTATTACCGTTATTCGCCGGGGGAAAACGGTGGGCACGACCACACCGGCTGAAGCGACCGAACAATCACTGGCCGAGATGATGGTCGGTCGGGCTGTGGAGCTAAAAGTTCACAAAGAAAAAGCCCATCCCACCACGCCGGTGCTAACCGTCGATGATCTATACGTTAAAAATGATCGGGACAACCCCGCCGTCAACGGCGTGACGTTCGAGGTGCGTGCCGGAGAAGTGTTAGGTGTTGCCGGGGTGCAGGGCAACGGTCAAACCGAATTGGTGGAAGCGATGACCGGCCTGCGAACCGCAGAGAGCGGAACCATCACCATTGCCGGACAGAACGCCACCAATACCACGCCCCGTAAAGTGACCGAGATGGGCGTGGCCCACGTCCCCGAAGATCGCCAGCGGGATGGGTTGGTCCTATCCTATCCCTTGACCGATAACATCGCCCTGAACACCTACTACCTCAAACCCTTTGCCAAAGGGATCGTCATCAATGAGGATGAAATCAACAAAAAGACGGAAAAATTGGTCAAAGAGTTCGATGTTCGCACGCCAAGCATCAACCTGCCGGCGGCCAACCTGTCCGGCGGAAATCAGCAGAAGGTGATCGTCGCCCGCGAATTTTCTCGACCTATTAAATTGTTGATTGCCGCCCAGCCGACGCGGGGGCTGGATGTTGGCTCTATCGAATATATCCACAGCCGCATCATCCAGAAGCGGGACGAGGGCACGGCGGTGGTCGTCGTCTCCACGGAGTTGGATGAAATCCGCGCCCTGAGTGACCGCATCGCCGTGATGTTCGAGGGCAAAATCGTCGATATTTTACCGGCCAACCGGGTCACCAAAGAGCAACTCGGCTTGCTGATGGCCGG
>CAZWZZ010001425.1:0-1507 GCA_964638395.1 uncultured Caldilineaceae bacterium | reverse complement strand
CGGGTATCCACGTCAGGAGACCCGCTCATGTCGGATCAACCCATCACCATCAATTTACCGCAGAGCGTCTATGAGCGGCTCAAACGGGCCGCCGAGCAGGCCACTTTAGCGGCGTTGATGCAGGCTGCCCAGGCGTTGATGCTGCGGAAGGCGGAAGCTCGCCGTCTGTTGACTCAACGGAGGCATA
The DNA here is from genome assembly GCA_964638395.1 of uncultured Caldilineaceae bacterium. Lineage (GTDB taxonomy): Bacteria > Chloroflexota > Anaerolineae > 4572-78 > J111 > CAZWZZ01. The sequence goes on along the minus strand of CAZWZZ010001425.1, from coordinate 1,320 downwards.
CGGTTTTCGCTGAGTCGGCCTCCTAAATCTGATGTCGATTTCCCACGAGTTGCGTCACCAACTTGAAGAGGCAAGATAACCGGAGATTGACGGGAGTGGCGGCAGATGTATAATTTGAGTCGATAAAGAAACGGGGTTAATCTTGTGTATATCGAGAACCTCATTTGGGATGAGTACAATGTGGAGCATATTGCCAGACACCACGTTCGTTCCGAAGAAAGTAGAAGACACAATTGGGGATGATCCTTGGGTGGAGCGACGGCGGGGGCGTCAACGATACCACGTTTACGGGCAAACGTCTGGTGGTCGTTATTTGTTCATTGTTCTGGATAGAGAGAATGGTGCGTTGTTTTATGTGGTTACCGCCCGTGATATGACCAAGCGAGAGAAGAACTATTATCGACAAAGGAGATAAATATGGCGAAGACTCCGGAGATGACGCGAACCGAGGCAGGCGCATTTTGGGAAACCCATGATGCAACCGATTATTTGGAGGATATGGTAGCGGTGGATGTAACCACCGGCCCTCGGCCACAAAATAACTGTCCGACCTGTGGTCAGATTATGCTCTCTCGGATGGTCGATGTCACCCTGGCCGCCGGGCGGGTTCAGTTACGCCAACTGCGCCAGGTCTATTGCCCCGAGGGGCACGAGACTCATTTGGCCGCCGAGGCCCAACGACTGGTCGACGCGATTGAGGCGGTTCTGCGCTTGGCCTGGCCTCTGCCCCCTCCGGCTCAAAAAGAGGTATCTCCGGCGACTGTAGAATGACCAAAGCGTATGATTTCAGCCAGGGCAAACGGGGGGCGATTGACCCGACGCCTCCGGGAAAAACGCGGATTACGATCCGGTTGGATAATGACATTCTGGCCTGGTTTCGCCATCAGGTTCACGAAGCGGGCGGCGGGAATTATCAAACCCTCATCAATGACGCTTTGCAGGCCTATATCAAGGGTCAAGAAGAGCCTCTGGAAGAAATGGTTCGGCGGGCTGCCCGGGAAGAGATACAGAGCGCAATGGCCCTGAAACAGGCTGCGTAGTCGCGTCGTTAAGCCGAATCAGCGAGACATATTTTATCTGTGGCGACCCTTTCTGAAAGATCCCCAAGATGATATGGTTTTGGAGTTAGCGGTTTCTGGTCAGTGTGAGGCGATCATCACTTACAACAAAAAGGACTTTGCCGGGGCCGATCAGTTCGGATTGCAAGTGATGACCCCCAAAGAGTTTTTATACTAAAAACAGAATGAAATCGTAACTTTTAGGCAACAGCATCCTGAGTAGCCGGAGCATAGCGGAGGCGTATCGAAGGGTGCGGGTTGG
>CAZWZZ010001424.1:0-1516 GCA_964638395.1 uncultured Caldilineaceae bacterium | reverse complement strand
CTTATGGGCTGGCTTGATTTACACATACAATGCAAAGGTCAGAGGAACTGCACCCGCTCGAAAAGGCCGGATGACAATCCGTTCATCTGCACCAATCAGCGAGATCAGCGTTCCATATTTGCCTCAGCCGCCACGTTTCGGGGAGCCGTTTGGCCATTCATCGAGAAACGTTCCCTCTCAACAGCCGACCCCGGTCGAGGCTGCTCTACCCGGGGGTAGGGTTGCGGCCCCGTAATCAGCCGTGCCCCGCGCTTGCGGGTGACGTAGTTCCAGGCCCACTGGAAAAAGACGATCAGCCGGTTGTCGAACTCGACCAGATACATAATATGGATGAAAACCCACAGCAACCAGGCAAAAAAGCCGGAAAATTTGAGCGGGCCGATATCGGCTACGGCAGCGTTGCGTCCGATGACGGCCAAGCTGCCCTTATCAAAGTAGCGGAACGACTCCGGCGTCTGCCCCTTGAGCCGCTTGCGAACCAGTTTAGCCATATATTGACCCTGCTGGATAGCCACCTGGGCTACACCGGGCAGCGGTTTATCCTCATTTTGATGGGCAAAGTGGGCCAGATCGCCGATGACGAAAATGTTGGGTTGATTGGCCAGGCTCAAATCCGGCTCGACGATGACCCGCCCGGACCGGTCTAGCTCGACGCCGGTGCGGTCAGCCAAAATTTTGCCCATACCGGAGGCCTGCACCCCCGCCGCCCACAGAACCGTTCGCGCCCGAATCGTCTCGCTGTCGTCGCCCTGCTTCATCGTCACCTCATCCCCGTCGATATCGGTGACCATCGTGTTGGTCTGCACGACCACGCCCAGCTTCTCCAGCGATTTCTCAGCTTTGGCCGATAGCTCCGGCGGGTAGGGTGGCAAGACTCGATCCATACCCTCAAGTAGAAGGATTTTGGCCTCTGCCGGGTCGATATTCCGAAAATCATTTTTCAGCGTTTTATGGGCCAATTCAGCCAGCGCCCCGGCCAGCTCGACGCCGGTCGGCCCCGCCCCGACCACGACAAAGGTCATCGCCGCTCGCCGCTTGGCCGGGTCGCTCTCCCGTTCCGCCGCCTCGAAGGCCAGCAAAATATGGCGGCGAATATGGACGGCATCCTCAATCGTTTTCAAACCGGGGGCGCTCTCGGCCCACTCGTCGTTGCCAAAGTAGTGGTGACTGACGCCCGTGGCCACAATCAAAGTGTCATAAGGCACTTCGCCATCGCTTAAGATGACCCGTTGGGTATCCGGGTCTACATCGGTCGCCTCCGCAGCCACGACCTTGACATTTTTGTAGCGGCTCAGGACGGCCCGCAGCGGTGAGGAAATATCCCCCGGCGACAAGCCCCCCGTTGCCACCTGATACAAAAGCGGCTGAAATAGGTGAAAGTTCCGTTTATCAATCAACGTGACATCAACGGGCGTATTTCCCAAAGCTTTAGCCGTATATAAACCGCCAAACCCCCCGCCGATGATAACCACGCGCTGTTTCTTAGAGTTGGTCATCAAAAAATCTCCTTAGCTAA
>CAZWZZ010001423.1:0-1518 GCA_964638395.1 uncultured Caldilineaceae bacterium | reverse complement strand
CGGTCAACTCAGGCGGCGCAGTCGTTCGGCTTTATCTTTTTCCAACTCCTCCATCGCCACCAGCAAATGATAGGTGATGAACAGTTGGGTTAAAGCCAACGGATTGGATTGGCTGGTTTGGTTGCCTTCGGTGAATTTACCCATCTCTTCCGGTCGGAGATGCTTCAAATCTGACAGATGGCTCCAGACTACCTCTTCGATCAAGCTGGCCTGATCTTGCGTGATTTGACCGCTAATATCCAGAATCTCCGTCAGTCGCCCCTTATCCCGGTGGATTGTTGAGTTTATCATATGCTGACTTTCCTGCAACACATCACTTAAATCCGGGTAAGGCAGGGTGGGCCGCAAGGTGAGCCGGGCATTGAGATGAGAGCCGGTTTCCATTTCAAGCTCTTTGGGACGGTAAAACGTAACGACCGTATCGGCATAATCCTGTTGGGGTTGGATAAAATGCCGTGAGTCCTCCACCCGTTTTTTCAGCGAGGCCCGGACCTGCTCCTCGGTGTAGCCCCGTTTGGCCGTGTCCCGTTTGATCTTCCAGGTCACCCGTAGCTCTTCCTCCGGGGCCAGATACACTTTGACATCGAAATTGTTGCGTAACGTTTTGGTGTGATAGGGCAACAAGCCTTCGATAATCACAAATTCCCTCGGCTCAATATATTCCGGCGGGTCAAAATCGCCGGTTGAATGGTTATAGATCGGTTTCAGAATCGGATGCCCCCGGCGCAGCAGATCGAAATGATGCTCCATAATGTTAACGTAGTTGCAGTTGGGATCCAGGGCGCTGATCTTCATCTCGGCTCTGGTCTTGCGATTGTAACGATGGTAATCATCGCTACAAATCACAGTCACCCGGTCTCGGCCTAAGATGCGGGCAATTCCGTCCGAGAGGGTGGTTTTACCGGCGGCGCTGTCGCCACAAACACCCAGCAGTACGGTTCTTTTGAACGGCATAGTGTTACTCCATTGTTCGACGTTGTTCGACAGATTGAACTCAATGATGGTCAGTACTCCGCAGTTAGAGGCTCCGAGCGTTTCTAGTGCGGTCCACTAATGGTTATTAGACTCGTCCGGCGTTGCCTCCAACCCACCTCGGAACACGCGGCTCTGGCGGATGTCCTGCTCGTCGATGCGGGTCAATTCCTCCGTCGGGACCTGGCCACCTTGCTGAACCAGGCGGTTGGCCTGACGTAGTTTGATGCGGTCGATGGCATTGCGCACGCTGCGAGCGTTGGAAAAGTGGGGCTGCTCCATGCGTAAGGCCAGATATTCGGCAAAGGCTTGGCGAGATACCGGATCAAAGCGGTAATTTTGCTGCTTGACCATCAACTCCGCAATCGCCATCAACTCCTCCTCGCTGTAGTCGGGAAAATGAAGGTGATGACCGATGCGAGAATGGAAACCGGGGTTGGCCTGGAAAAACGTTGCCATCCGATCTTTGTAACCGGCCAAAATGACCACCATATCATCCCGCTTATTTTCCATCGCTTGCAACAACATCTCGATAGATTCCTGGCC
>CAZWZZ010001422.1:0-1521 GCA_964638395.1 uncultured Caldilineaceae bacterium | reverse complement strand
AAAGATTTGTAACAGGTAACTCGTTGTGAACCACGCCTTCAAACAGAAAGTCAAAGATCTCCTCCAAACCATCCTCGAAACCCTGACCGCATTGGAACAAGCGGGGTATCTCTCGCCCCGCGTGTGGGGGGGGTTGCTCCTCTTGAGCATCGCCGGTCTCATTATTTGGGCACCGTACAATTTGCCATCGCAAGCCGACAGATCGGGGCCGTTGGCTACTTCTGCCCCAAAGCCATCACCAACGGTCTATGTCCCGCTGAGGGGGGTGGAAGTTTCGACAATCACCGATGCCGAACCGTTGTCATCCGCCCCAACCGCCACCGCCCTGCTCCTGATGGATTTGACGCCGATGCCTTCGCCGACTCCGCCTTTCATCCTCCACACCGTTGCGGACAATGAGACCCTGATCTCTATTGCCGCCACGTATGATGTCACCACCGAAGCAATCTTAACGGCGAACGACATCCGCGATCCCACGAATTTGGTCGTCGGCGATGCTTTACTGATCCCCCCTAGCGAAGGGTTGCGTATCCCCGTTGTGCTTCACCAGATTCGCCCGGAGGATACCCTGTTGTCCATCGCCAGCCTGTACGGCTCTAGCCTCAAAGATATTTTGACGGCCAATCCCGACATTGATCCCGACAACCTGCCGGTCGATCAAAAACTGATTGTCCCGATGGTGTTCAATCAGCCCAAGCCGGTGTCTCGCCCCGATGAGGCCAGCGAGGTGGATGCTTACACCGTGCAAAGCGGAGATATTCCGCTGACTATCGCCAACCAGTTCAATGTGCCGGTCGAATTTCTCCTGGCCAGCAATAACATTACTGACGCGACACGATTGCGGGTGGGGCAAGAGTTGATTATTCCGGCCTACGAGGGGGAATATTTTAGCTATCCGGTGGTTTTGCACGAGTTTTTAGAAGGGGATACGCTGCTCAGTATCGCCATTCGCTACGGCTCCAGTGTCAAAGACATTTTGGCCATCAATCCTGATCTGGTGCCGTCGGCTATCGAACCGGGCCAGATTGTGGCCGTGCCGATTGTCTTTAGCCAGCCGAAACCAACCCCGGAACCGGGTCGAGAGGAGGCCCCGGCGCCTGCCCCGATTGAACCATCCGGCCCCCTGGTCGATTTGCAGCAAGATATGCTGGCTGCCATCAATGCCGAGCGCAGGGCCAACGGATTGCCCTCTTATGAACCGGACGATCAACTGAATATGGCGGCTCTCAAGCACGCCCAGGATATGGTGTCGCGCCAATACCTGGCCCACGTGACCCCGGAAGGGTTGACGGTTCGAGACCGGGTCGAGGTCAGTGGGCTGGCCGATGCCTTCCGCGTCGGCGAGAATATTCAAGTCAATACCAAGCCCAGAGAACAGACGGTCAGTGAGGCCCTGCGCTGGTTTATGAGCAGCGGTCCCCACCGCCGAGGCATCTTGAACCAGGGCTATAACCGAGTCGGCATCGGTATCGTCAACGGCCCGCCGGAGTGGCATACGTTTGTGATTGTGTTTGCCGAACG
>CAZWZZ010001421.1:0-1522 GCA_964638395.1 uncultured Caldilineaceae bacterium | reverse complement strand
GGTCTGCTCTGCGCTCGTGGGCTGATCCGCGTCGGCACCGAATTGAAGGGGATGGTCGTGGTGGGCGGTATTGCTCCGCCGGATTGGCCGCCCTCTTCCGAAGATATTCACGAGATCGCCGCCGAGTTGGGCGTCCCCCCGGAAACATTGGAAACCCGCCTGGACGAAGTTTTTTATCTGAGCCAGGCTGAGAAAGATAAAGTATTATCAACCTTACAGCGCATCGCCAATATCGTGGCCCATATCGTCAACGAACGCCACGGGTTTATGCAAAAATTGGACGCGATTGCTCTGTTGTCCAGTACGCAGTGACCGTCGCATACATAGGAGGTATGCCATGAAAAAGTTAGTTATTCTCGGCGCAGGCACCGCCGGTACAATGGTTGCCAATAAATTGAGCCACGTTTTGAGCCATGATGAGTGGAAAATCACCCTCGTCGATCAGGATGAAGTGCATTATTACCAGCCGGGCTTTCTGTTTCTGCCCTTCGGCATTTACGGCGAGAACGACGTCATCAAGCCCAAGCGGGATTTTATCCCCAGCGGCGTAGAGATGATCGTCTCCGAAATCGACCTCGTTGAGCCGGAGCAGAACCGGGTGCGCCTGGTCAAGAATAATCAGGTTCTCGACTATGATTATCTGATTATCGCCACCGGAACCCACCCCCGCCCTGACGAAACGCCGGGCCTGGACGAGAGCGAGTGGCGCAAGTCGATCCACGATTTTTACACCTACGACGGGGCTGTGGCCCTGGCCAAGCATCTGCGGACCTGGGAAGGGGGCAAGCTGGTGCTGAACATCGCCGAAATGCCGATTAAATGCCCCGTGGCCCCGCTGGAGTTTCTTTTCCTGGCCGATTGGCACTTCCACAAGCTGGGCATGCGGGACCGGGTCGAGCTGACGATGGTTACGCCGCTGCCGGGGGCCTTCACCAAACCCCGCGCCACCCAAGTTTTGAGCGGAATGTTGGAAGATAAAAACATCAACGTGGTGCCCAACTTTATGGTCGAGCGGGTGGAGCCGGAGAGCAAAGTGCTGGTCTCTTATGAGGAAGATGAAGTGCCGTTTGACCTGCTGGTGACGGTCCCGGTCAATATGGGCGCAGAATACATCGCCCGTTCCGGCCTGGGGGATGAGTTGAACCACGTGCCGGTCGATAAGCACAATTTCCTATCCACCGAGTATGACAACATCTTCGCTCTGGGCGACGCCGCCGACCTGCCGACCTCCAAAGCCGGCTCTGTGGCCCACTTCGCCGCCGAGGTCTTCATCGAAAACTTCGTGCGCTACATCGATGGCCTGGAGATGACGGAAGCGTTTGACGGCCACGCCAACTGCTACATCGAGTCGGGCTTTGGCAAAGGCATCCTGATTGATTTCAACTACGATGTCGAGCCGTTGCCGGGTAAGTTCCCGCTGCCGGGGATCGGCCCCTTCTCCCTCCTGCAAGAGTCGGAGATTAACCATTGGGGCAAGATGATGTTCCGCTGGATTTACTGGCACGTCCTGCTCAAAGGTAAG
>CAZWZZ010001420.1:0-1528 GCA_964638395.1 uncultured Caldilineaceae bacterium | reverse complement strand
TGGGCAAAGCGGGCCGACGGCGAGTCCAAGAACTATACGATTGGGATCATTGTGTTAAACAAATGATATCTATATACCAACATTTATTATCGAATAGCTACTGAGGCTTATGTCTCTTGGTTTATAAATAATGCGTATCCTCTACCTCTCCCAATACTTTCCCCCCGAAGTCGGGGCCACCCAAACCCGTGCCTACGAAATGGCGCGGGGGTTGATCCGGGCTGGCCACCAGGTGACGATGATTACCGAACTGCCCAATCACCCCAGCGGCATTATCCCCCCGGCTTATCGAGGCAAACTGTACGACCGGACCGATTTGGATGGTATCGACGTTATTCGCGTTTGGGTCAAAGCCTCACCGGTCAAAACCTTTCGCAGTCGGATGGCATTTTACTTGAGTTATATGGTGATGGCTGCTCTGGCCGGTCTCCTTTTAGCCAGAGGCCGCTATCATTTGATCTACATCACTTCACCGCCCCTGTTTGTTGGCGGGGCAGCCTTGCTCCTGAGCTATCTGCGGCGTATCCCACTTGTTTTCGAGGTTCGGGACCTGTGGCCGGAGTCGGCTGTGGCTTTGGGCGAGTTAAAAAACAAGCGAGCTATCGCCCTGGCCGCCTGGCTTGAGAAAAAATGTTATCGACGAGCCAGACAGATTGTCGTTGTCACCCAAGGCATCTATAATCGTCTGATCGAGCGGGGGTACGCTCCGCAAAAATTGACCCTGATTTCCAATGGCGCAAATGTCGAATTATTTCGATTTCAAGCGGAGGCTGGTGAAACGCTACGCCAGAAGTTAGGGCTTCATAATAAATTTTTGGTTATTTACGCCGGTATTCACGGCATTGCGCAAGGGTTGGAGATTGTTCTCGAGGCGGCTCAACAACTCTCTTCGCAACCGGACATCCATTTCCTGTTCATCGGCGAGGGACCGGTCAAGCAAAACATTGTCGCCCTGGCCAAAGAGATGAAACTGTCCAATATTACCTTCCACGCTGAGGCCCCCAGAGAACAAATGCCAATCTTCCTGTCGGCGGCTAATGTGGCCCTGGTTCCGTTGCGACGCCTGGATTTGTTCAAAGGCGCGTTGCCCTCTAAGATGTTTGATGCCTGGGCTTGCCGGTGTCCCACGTTGGTGATGATCGATGGCGAAGCGCGAACCGTCTTGGAGCAAGCTCAGGCCGGTGTTTTTGTCCCGCCGGAAAATGTTGAGGCGCTGGTCAAAACGATCTTAGATTTCAAAAACAATGTCGCCCAATGTTCTCAGATGGGCCTGAACGGACAAAAAACCGTTCTAGCTCATTATTCACGTCAGGCTCTGGCCCAAAAATTGGTTGATCTTTTAGAAACGATCTATCCTCAATCCGCAGATAAGGACAGGTCCGGGAGCTAAGGGACGGCGTCAAAGGAGTAGATATGTCTCTTGAAAACCTTCAGAGAAAAATTGAGACGAAAACGGCCAAAATCGGCGTTGTTGGTTTAGGGTACGTGGGTCTGGCCGTCGCTTGTAAATTTGCAGAGGCCGGTTTCT
>CAZWZZ010001419.1:0-1530 GCA_964638395.1 uncultured Caldilineaceae bacterium | reverse complement strand
GCCCTGGCCGGGAATTTCATCGCCCTGCTCTTCATCGGCCTGACCACCGGCCTGCTGGTGCTGGATTTGGAGAAGCCGTTGATGTTCTACACCATCCTGACCCGGCCCCAGATGAAATCCTGGCTGACGCGGGGAGCCTTTATTTTGATCGGCTTTACCGTCGTGGGTGGCTTGTGGTTTGTGCTGGAAGGGGGCGCTTATCTGGGCTGGCTACCACCCGGCCTGGCCGCTTTTAGCCGTTTGCCACTGCTGGCGATTGGCTTTGTCCTGGCCATTGCCTCCGCCGTCTACACCGCCTTTCTCTTTGGTCAGGCCGAGGGACGGGATTTGTGGCAAAGTACGCTGCTGCCCGGCCACCTGGTCATCCAAGCCCTGATGGTCGGCTCCGGGATGTTGCTGCTGTTGGGACTGGTTGTACCCCTCACCCCGGCCTTCATCACCGGCCTGACCTGGGTCTTCGGCCTGTCGCTCGTCGTCGATCTGTTCGTCACCCTGCTCGGCGAGTTTGGGATGCCCCACGCTTCGGAAGTGGCCGCCCGCGCTGCCCATGAGATCAGCCACGGCAAATATCGCAATTATTACTGGTACGGCTCGGTCATGTGGGGCCACGTCGCCCCCCTCGTCATCATCGCCGTGATGGCCCTGACCGGCCCCATTTCGTTGATTTTGACGGCCATCGCCGCGCTGCTGGCCATCACCGGCCTCTATTGGTTTGAGTATGCGTTTGTGATGGCGCCGCAGGAGGTGCCAAATTCGTAAATTCGTCAGTTGTCCTTGGTCAGTTGTCAGTTGTAGAACAATTTGCTAAATTGTTCCGGTTTGGGGAGTGGAACACGGCGCAAATTAGCAATTTGCGCTACTGTCGCTAACCGCCTCCGCTCGGTGATGAACTCACCGAGCTACCCCTACGGCAGCACCCCATCAATGGGGTTTCATTGAAAAGGAAGAGCGAAAAGGAAGAGCGAAAAGGAAGAGCGAAAAGGAAAAGCGAAAAGGAAAAGCGAAAAGGAAAAGCCGGATTCATTCGGCGCTGTTTCGTAGCCCGGATCATTTATGTCCGGGCGGGTGTGGTTGAGAGATAGGGGCGTTTGTAAAAGTGATAAGTAGGCCAATATTTAGCAATAGTTATCTTTGGAGAAGCCGTTTGCTAACGAGCATAGGCTCTCAGCAAAATCAACAGATGATTGATCTGCTCGTAAGTATCCAACTCGGCCAGTTCATCGTCCGTTAACTCATCCTCCCGGTTTTTGTCGAGCAAAGTCTCAAGGCGAGTTTGAGCGGTGGGGGATACTTTGAAGGCGATGATTTGTTCAGGGGTGGGTTGGCTCATCAGGAAGTCAATGACCTCTTTGAAGACAGGTTGCATCGTGCCTGTATGGGCCGTCGTCGGGGTTGGTCTGTTCGCGGATAAATCGACGGCAAGGGAAAGAAGCTCCGGGAGCCGTTCTTGAAGCGGGGCTAACTGGTTGGCCAATTCGTCAGGTATTTCTAAAGTTATCGTTGTCATCATCAACTCTTTTCATTGATTTC
>CAZWZZ010001418.1:0-1534 GCA_964638395.1 uncultured Caldilineaceae bacterium | reverse complement strand
ATGAGTACCGGCTGCCGCGCCTGACCCGGATGTGGACCCACCTGGCCCGCCAGGCCGGGGGCCGAGCCGGGGGTGCCAGCGGCGGGGTTGGGGTGCGGGGTCCCGGTGAAACCCAGCTCGAGGTGGACCGCCGGGAGATTAACCAGCGGATTGCCCATCTACGCCGGGAGCTGGAAAAAGTACGCCGCCACCGGGGGCGACATCGGCGGCAGCGGCAGCAAGCCGGGATTCCGGTGGTGGCCATCGTCGGCTATACCAACGCCGGGAAGAGTACCCTCCTCAACACCTTGACCAACGCCAATGTTCGGGCCGCCGACCAGTTATTTGCCACCCTCGATCCGACGACCCGGCGGGTGGTGCTGCCCAGCGGCAGCGAAATTTTGATGAGCGATACGGTCGGCTTTATTCAAAAGCTCCCGACCAATTTGGTGGCTGCCTTCCGGGCCACGCTGGAAGGGATCAACGAGGCGGATCTGATCCTGCACGTGGTCGATGTCACCCATCCCAACGCCGCCGAACAGGCCGCCGTCGTGGCCGACACCTTAGAGGATTTGGAGGCGACTGAAGCGCCCCTGTTGGTGGCCTTGAACAAAATTGATCGGCTGGATGACCCGGCGGAGGCGATGGCGGATTTGGCTCAATATCCGAACAGTTTGGGCATCAGCGCCCGCACGGGGCAGGGGCTAGAGGCTCTGTTAGCCCGCATCGAAGGGGTTCTCCAGGCCGCGCTCTGCCCGATGAGCCTGCTGGTTCCCTATAGCCGGGGCGATTTGGTTTCACTGCTGTACGAGCAAGGCATCGTCGATCAGGAAAAACATGGGGCCGAGGGGACCCATATCGAGGCCCACGTACCCAAACATCTGGTTCATGTAATGGAACCTTACCAACTCAAACCTACTTATAGCAAATAAATCCAGGACAAGATGGAGGAAATTATGCTGGATAAGATGGCGATGATAAAAGGGTTGCCGGTTATTATCGGTCTGGTTTTAGTCATTGTTTCCTTTATAGCTCAATTTGTACCCCAACTCTATTTTCTGACCAGCGGTCTGTGGCTCCTTCATTTGGGGGTGATTATTGGTCTAGGCGGTCTGCTTTTTTCCGATACTTTGTAATTGCAGAGCATCAGGAGTGAACCTCGAAGAGTAAACAGATATATTCGATGAGGTTGGCCGGGATTTGTCAAAGCAGACTTCCGAAGTTTACAAATTGATCTTCTTCGCAAAATATGTTGGAATTTGTTGCCAATTTTGGCGTGGTTCAGAAACTTGAGATGTTAGATTGACACTGGAACAACAACCACCGTAAAACGTATGGCGTAAAACGTAAAAATTTGACGATATAGCGAGCATTACGCTTTACGTTTTTCGTTTTACGGATGGCCTGATGTCAATCTAATGTGAACCGTGCCGTGGATTCAGAATACATTTTACGGTCGAAGCAAAGGTGTTCGGTCGTGACTTAGAAAAAGGTTGGTCTAAATTATGATAAACTCAACGATTACCATTCAACTCTACGTGGCTGAGGGCAGACA
>CAZWZZ010001417.1:1090-1538 GCA_964638395.1 uncultured Caldilineaceae bacterium | reverse complement strand
GCCTTCTTCCTGTTCGGTTCGGGCAGCTCAGACCCCGCGTCGCCGGAGACAGAGCCGGTAGTGGCTCAAAATGATCCGGGCGATAGGGCGGATGTTTCTGACGAAGCGGAAGTTGACCCTGCGGCTGAGGTGGCCGCGAACGATGGAGCGAATGAAGAAAAAATGGGTGAGACAGAGGAAACGGCTACCGCCGAGGCTATCGAGGCTATCGAGGCTACCAATGAAGCTGCCACCGCCGAGGTCCAAGAAATCATCGACAGCACGCGGCAGGCCGAAGAAGCGGCCACTGGCACGGCTGAAGCCGAGGCCACGCTTGCGGCGGAAGCGGCAGCCGCCCAACCGACCGCGACGCCATCTCTGGCCGTGTCCGCCTCGGCGTCAGAAGCCCCGACCGCGACGCCCCGGCCAACAGCGATCGCCTGGATATCCCCCGGGAGCAGTTCGATCC
>CAZWZZ010001417.1:0-1080 GCA_964638395.1 uncultured Caldilineaceae bacterium | reverse complement strand
ACGCCCGCCTCCGTTACCAGTGCCGCCTCAAACAGCAGCCCCACCCCGACAGATACCGCTGTCCCCAGAGGTCCCACAGCCATCCCGCTCGACGCCGAGACAACGATTCAAGAGATTGGGACAGGTGAAATCACAGATGTTGATATAAACCTGAGAAATCCCAATGAAGTCTATACCCTGGTCAAAGGGGATGGTATCTATAAAAGTAGCAATGGTGGGGATGGGCCGTGGGATAGAATCCCGCTGGACGGTTCAGGCGTCACCTCCTTTGTCATCGATCCGACCAACCCGGCCCGTTTCTACGCCACAACCTGGAACGCGGTTCTCAGATCGGAGGATGGGGGGAACAGTTGGAAGGCGCTGGGCCAGGGCTTGAGTACCTCCAACCGCTCCGTTGATCTGGTCACGGTTGATCCCAATAACCCTGATCTCCTGTATGGGGGTATCGGAGCCACGCTCGTCGTCTCCACGAATGGGGGGCAATCGTGGCAGTCGAATGGATATGGGAATGGGCTGGCTGAAGGGCGGTTGACCAGCATTGTCATCGACCCCTTCAACAGCAATATTGTGTTCGTAGGCGGTGAATTTGGCTCGCTCTATAAATCGACAGACTCCGGGCGGAATTTCCAACAGTTAGCCTTCAATACAGGCCGGGGCTTGTACGGTATGGCCGCCCATCCAACGCAGAGCGATGTTTACCTGGTGGGCATCAATTCCTATGATGCCGGGATTATGAGAACCGAAAATGGGGCCGATTTTACCTCAGCCAGCAACGGTTTGATTTATGGCGGCGCTGACTCGGCCTATTCCGCCATCACCTACGCCCCCGGCAATCCCAATATCGTCTACGCCGGTAGTGGCTACGAAAATGACAGCAATGCCAAAGGCATCTTCAAAAGCATAGATGGGGGCAAAAGCTGGGAGCGCATCAGCGAGGGGTTAAGTACCAATCCCACGACCGGCCAACCGCATTATGTCAAATCTATTGTCGTTCACCCCACCAACCCCAACATCGTGTTTGCCGCTACCGGCGGGGGGCTATATAAAAGCACCAATGGCGGGGCACGGTGGGTGCAGCAG
>CAZWZZ010001416.1:0-1538 GCA_964638395.1 uncultured Caldilineaceae bacterium | reverse complement strand
GCCATACACCCTGTTGATTGACAGCGAACAGTTGGAATCGGGCGAAGCCCTGGATCGCAATTTTCGTAAAATGGCTGCCGATGAAATTGAACGGTATCGCCGCGAGATCATCCAGCGCACCGGCGACCAACGCCAGGCCGACAATATCTCTGACCAGGATTTGCTGCGGGAAGTGATGAACACCGTCGGTAAACCGGGCCGCCTGGGTGAGTCGATCCGCTGTGTGGTGTCGGTGTCGATGTTGACCGAGGGCTGGGATGCCAATACCGTCACCCATATTTTGGGTATCCGTGCTTTTGGCACCCAATTGCTCTGTGAGCAGGTGGTAGGCCGTGCCTTGCGTCGCCAATCTTATGAATTGAACGATGAAAATCTCTTCGATGTGGAATATGCCGATATTCTGGGCATCCCCTTTGATTTCACCGCTAAACCGGTTATCGCCAAACCGCAAACGCCCCGTGAGACCGTGCATATACGGGCTGTACGCCCCGAACGCAACAAGTTAGAAATCCGCTTTCCACGGGTAGAAGGCTATAGAGTAGCGTTGCCGGAGGAGCGACTGCGGGCAACCTTTGTCGAGGACTCCATTCTGGAGCTGACCCCTGATCTGGTGGGGCCTTCAGTGACCAAAAACGCGGGCATCATTGGGGAAGATGTTGACCTTAGCCTGAAACATCTGGATGATATGCGTCCCTCTACCCTGCTGTTCCACTTGACCAAACGGCTGCTCTACAACTACTATCGGGACCCGGATTCTGAACCGGAACTGCATTTGTTTGGACAGCTTAAGCGGATCACCAAAGAGTGGCTAGACACCTATTTGGTGTGCAAAGGGGGCACTTATCCGGCCCAGTTGATGTATCAGGAATTGGCCGATATGGCCTGTTCGCGCATTCATACCGGCATCACCCGCTATTTTGAGGAAACGCAACCTATTCGGGCGGTGCTTGACTCTTATAACCCTGTCAGCTCCAGCCTGCACGTTAACTTTTACACCACTAAGAAGAACCGCTGGCACACCGACTCCCGCCGCTGTCAGGTGAATTGGGTGGTGCTGGATAGCGATTGGGAGGCCGAGTTTTGCCGGGTGGTAGAGGCCCATCCTCGCGTCAAAGCCTATGTTAAAAATCAGGGCTTGGGCTTTGAAGTCCCCTATCGTTACGGCTCAAATATGCGTACCTATCTGCCCGATTTTATTGTGCGGGTTGATGATGGCCAAGACGATCTACTGAACCTCATCGTCGAGGTCAAAGGGTATCGCGGCGAGGATGCCAAAGAGAAGAAGGCGACGATGGATACGTATTGGATTCCCGGTGTCAACAACCTGGGGACGCATGGTCGCTGGGCTTTTGTGGAGTTGACGGATGTTTTTGAGATGGAGGCTGAGTTCGCGGCCAAGATTGCAGATTATACGCAGTAGCAGGAAGTAACACGGAGGACCACAGAGAAGGCACGGAGAACGACGGAGAAAAACTATTATCAACCCCTCCGGGAAGCTCCGTGTAAAGATGAGAATGTAACACGGAGAGGCACAGAGG
>CAZWZZ010001415.1:0-1547 GCA_964638395.1 uncultured Caldilineaceae bacterium | reverse complement strand
ACGTTTTACGTTTTACGAGAGTCTCCCCCAGGAGAGATGAATCCGTCAACCCAACGGCGGCATATGGGTCTCAACCTTACCCTTGTGGGTGTTGGCGTTGTACTGCACCAATTTGTGCCCATACCGATCCCGCAATTTCCGCAACGGCTCGATCCGCTCGATGACCTGGCCGCCGGCCCGCTTCAGCTTGCCTTCCCAGTAAAAACCAAACTGCTGGTTGAGCCAGCGCCAGCGCAGCAGCCCGTAGTAGGGGCTTAAGAGCCAATGACCCCGGCTGCGGCCCACATACAAAATATCGCTGATCTCGGACATGGCGTTGGCTTCGGCTTCGCTGATCCAGGGGGTGTTGCCCCGGTTCAGATCGAACGCGGCCCACCCTTCTTGGGTGGGCGGGGGAACATAGCCCCGCTCCAGGGCGTCAGGCCAGAGGGGCGTGCCGGGGTACGGCATATAGATGCAAATGGAGGAACGAATGTTGGGGCTGATCCGGCTGAGGCGGTCGATCAATTCGATAGTGATCTGCCGTTCTGTGGAGTCTTCGGCGGGCAGCCCGAAGATGAAGCTCAAATTGGCCTCGATGTGGGGGGCGTAGTGGGCCAGGTTGCTAAGGCCCCATTCGATCTGTTCCGACTTTTGGTCTTTAGAGATCGAATCGAGGACCGTCTGGCTACCGCTCTCCGCGCCGATGTTGACCCACTGGCAGCCGGTGTCATTCATCCACTGCACGAACTCCGGGCTGAGCAACTGCACCCGCACCTGGCCGCTCCAGGGCATATTGACCTTCTCCACCAGCCGCTTCATCGGGCGGGGCCGGCCAAAAAGATAATCATCGGCATAATCGACGGCGTTGATACCGTGATTTGTCTGCAACCATTCGATCTGGTTGATGATGAACTCGTCGCTATGTTGTCGCCAGGTCCGTTTCATCACCACTTCGTTGTAACAAAAGGCGCAGCGGAAGGGGCAGCCCCGGCTGATGTAGACCGGAATGGCCCGGTCATAAGGGCCGGATTGGAGCGTGTAGGGGTCGAGATCGCCCAACAGTTCCCAGCGGGGGGTGTAATCATCCAAATCCTGGATGAAGGGCCGCTCCGGGTTGACCACCGGCTGACCAGCGGCATCTTTCCAGGCCAGGCCATAGACGCTGCCCCAATCCTGCCCCTGCCGAAGTTGGTGGGTAAATTCCTGAGCCGTGACCTCCCCTTCATTGATGATGACGAAATCGACATACGCCTCCCGGAGGACGCTCTCCGGCATAATCGTGGCGTGGACGCCGCCCCAGACGGTCGGAATCCCGGCAGCCTGAACGCGGCGGGTGGCCTTAATCGTCGGTTCCAACTGTGGCCCGGTGATGGTGCTAAAGCCGACCCACAGCGGACGCACCTGCTCAACGCGAGCCACGAAATCATCCAGCCGCGCTTCGGTTTCGTGCCACAGTTCAACCTGCCAGCCCTGCTGCATCAAAGCATCAGCCACATACATAATTCCAAAAGGCGGGTACATATCCCGCTCGTTGCGAAAATTCACCAGAATAATATCGGTCATCG
>CAZWZZ010001414.1:0-1553 GCA_964638395.1 uncultured Caldilineaceae bacterium | reverse complement strand
CTGGGCGAAGGGGAAAACAACGGCGGCATCTTCAATAAAGGGGGGATGCACCACATCTTTTTAACAGTGCTGGATGAAAACGGCAACGGTCTCGATGGGGCCGTGGTCAAAGATGAAAATGGCAGCGGTCTGGAAGTCGTCACCGGCGACAAAGGGCCGGGTAAGGCCGAAATCGTGATGAATTGGGACCCTTATAAGCTATTCGTGGCCGCCGATCCGAATGGCCCGACCACCAGCGAGGTCTCCAACCAGATGAACACCGCCTTCCCCCACATTCCCGATGTCATCGGCAAATTGGGCAGTCTCGACAATGAAAACTCGGTCTGCCCCACGCCGGATGTCCGCTGCACGCCGCCCTTTTACAACGTCCACTTTTCCTACGAGATTACGTTCCAGCGACAATAATTTCTACCGGAAGTGACGCAGTGAGAAGAATCAGACCCTAAAGGTTTCAAATGAAATTGGTTTCGGAAACCTGGCTCTCTGAGATTTTTTGTGGTGAGGGCATCCTTATGCCCGCTCCCGCATTGGGATGCGGTCGCTACCCCATAAAAGCTCATAGAGCCGGAAACCTTTAGGGTCTTGAACGGCGTAAGCAGGCCCCCGATGAGGGGCAGGCAGGATAATCAAGGCTTCCCGTCACACCTGACCGCGCTATCCAGGGGTGAGCGTGAATGACGCTGTAGATTATGGCCCCACCTGACCAGATGCTGCCCCAACCAATTGAGGCCGGATCGGTAAAAATCTGACCGGCCACGCCGCGTCGCCGACAGTCGCTCGACTCGGCGAGCCTCGATCAGGGCTTGATACCGCTCCTGGGCTATCTTCATTTCTACCTCAACATCGTTCCAGTTAATCACTTTGAACTCCTTTCGCTCTACTCTACTTTAATAATCGTATTTTTACGATAAATTGACGAAAAAATTTTGGCTAAAAAATGTCGCCGACTTTTTCTCGAAACCAGGCAATATTTTCTTCATGCAAACAGTAGTTGGTAGCCGGGCCTTCGGTCATGCCTTCGATCCAGCCCGCTTCCCGCAGAACCTTCAAATGTTGGGAAACCGTGGCCTGGGCAATGGGTAGATAGTTCACAATATCGCCGGTAATACATTGGGGATGGGTCACCAGGAACTTCATAATCTCAAAACGGGTGGGATTGCCCAGCGCCTTGAACATCTGCACCAGGCGGGCCTGCTCGGCCCCTTCAATATCCAGGGTGCAGCAGGCTGTCAAATCAACAAGTGTCTCTGTCGCGTTACTCATCAGTTCCCCTCATTATTTCTTTTCATCGTAATTTTACGATTATTATCGTACCATATAAAAATTTTTTTGTCAACCCCCGAAATTTAGAATTGCTGATTCAAGCCAACGTCTGCTGACAAATCTCGTCACTTTTCGGGGCAAACATCACTTGTTCAAGCGACCAAAATCCTCTATAATTGGCTGCTGACGCGCTCTTCCTGAATAGTCGCCACGCACATGTGCCGCACAGGATGTCACACTATGGTTGAATAACCGGTTACGCATAGAACTTACGCAGGGCAAGACCCTAA
>CAZWZZ010001413.1:0-1555 GCA_964638395.1 uncultured Caldilineaceae bacterium | reverse complement strand
TGCAAGTGGACAACCTGGCCGAGGAGGTCCAGTCGCTGCCGCGCACGGTCATCAAACGCCAGTTGATTAAGCTGCGGGACATCATCGCCCAACTATCCCAGGAGACGCGCCAATTCATCGCCCAGTTGCGGGATGTGCCGCCCCCGCCCCCAACTCGGCTGGATGAAACCATCCGCCGGGAGATCGAGCGGCTCCGGCCGGAGTTACAGGCCGACATCGACCTGAGTCTGGCCCAGGCCGAGGCGTTACTCCTGCCCGAAGCGATCGGGGCCGAACTGGCCCGGATCATCGGCGAAGCGATTCGCAATGCCCAACGCCACGGCCAGGCCCAAACCATCCGCATCGAGGTCGAGCGGCAGAATGGTCGGGCCAGCCTCTCCATTCGGGATAACGGCCTGGGCTTCGACCCCGACCAGCCGCCGCCGGATGATGGCCGCCGCCACTTCGGCCTGAGCGTCATGCAGGCCCGCGCTGCCCGCATCGGCGGCTCGTTGACGATTGACAGCCAACCGGGAGCCGGTACGGCGGTCAGAGTGGCCTGGCCGGTAAAGAAGTAAAAAGTGAGGAGCATCTCTAATGTCTAACAAACACACCATCCGGGTCATGGTCGTTGATGACCACGCGCTGTTTCGGGATGGCATGGTCAGCGTCATTCGTAATCAACCCGATATGGAGGTTGTCGGCGAGGCCAGCGATGGGTTAGAAGCGTTTGTGATGGCCAAACAGCTTCAGCCCAATGTCATCCTGATGGACATCAATATGGCCGGAACGGATGGCCTGGAAGCGACCAAATTGATTAGCCAGGCCCTCCCGGAGACCCACATCGTCATGCTGACGATGCGGGATGATGATGAGAACATCTTCAAGGCCATCCAAAACGGGGCGCAGGGCTATCTGCTGAAAACGATTCGCTCGAAAGAGCTACTGGAGATGATCCGGGCCGCTGACCGGGGCGAGGCCGCCCTCAACCCGGCGATGGCCGCCCGGATGATGGCCGAGTTTCGGCGTACCACCCGCTCCCCGGCCCCGACCGCGCCGGAGACCGAGAGTGAGTTGGATGATCTGACCCCCCGCGAGCAGGAAGTCCTCGATCTGATCGCCCAAAATTTGAGCGACAAAGAGATCGCCGCCGCTTTGAGCATCAGCCTCTACACCGTCAAATCCCACGTGCGGAATATTCTGGCCAAGTTGCAGGTCAACAACCGGCGCGAGGCGGCCCGGTTAACGGGGAAGGCGTAAATCTGAACCATCCCACGCTTTCTTGTCCCAATTTTGCAAACCGCCCCACCTGAATTAGAGTAGAGCGGCTAAATTTTCTGAAAGGCTCGCTCTGTGATCCTGTCCGCTGCTCTAAAATTTTGGCCCTGGCTCCTCCTGGTAGCCAGTAACCTCCTTATTTTGACCGGAGCCGACCCGGCGCTGCGCTATCCGGCGGCGCTCATTCTGGTGGCTTTCTTGCCCGGTTGGGCCTGGCTACGGGCCGCTTTGCCCCCCCTGACCGACCCCGCCGAACGGCTGACGATGGCCGTTGGGGTCTCATTAGCCCTGACCATCG
>CAZWZZ010001412.1:0-1556 GCA_964638395.1 uncultured Caldilineaceae bacterium | reverse complement strand
GTTCTGGTTGAACACGGGCATCCTTGACCTTTACCCCTCGTATCTGTGTTGAACCTTTGTCTTTTCTATCCGTTTCTTCCCTAATCCGATGTAGTGTGGCTGATAACCAACCTCTCACCGTAGCGCCGCCTCCTCAATAAACAACACCAGCGGCTCAATCGTCGCCGAGACGGGGAGGCCCCCTTTAGCCCCCAACTTTACATCCTCCAAGCCGATGGAAACTTCGCCCTCAATCGCTGCCGTGGCCCGAAAGGTGACCATCACAAAATCGACCGGCTGGCTGAAATTCGGCACGTCGCGGTGACGACTGGCGACAAAATGAAGCTGACCGGTGCGGCTATCGACCATCTCCTTGACCACCAACAGGTCGGGATGGGGCGCGACGGCCACGATTTCCAGATGGGGGGCCGGATAAAGCAGTTTGAATTGAGCGCCAAAGACGCCCGGTGGCATAATCTCTTCGATTCTGACCGCTACGCTGAACAACTGGCCGACCGTCACCACCTCCGGTCCGCCGACGACCACGGCGCTGCTCTCCACCGGGTTGTCCGGGGTCCCGGTTGGCGTCCGGGTCAGGGTTGGGCGGGGCGTCGCCGAGGGAGAGGGCGTTGGGGTGGCGGTGGGGGCAGACGTCGCCGTTGGCGGCAGCGTTTCCGCCGGAGGCGGCGTCGGGCTGACCAGCGTCGGTGTGACCGTCGGCTCCAGGAGGGGCGTCGGCCCCGATTCCGGCATTTCATCGTTGACGGTATGCCCACTTTCTGCGGTGGCCGGGGGCGATGCAACCGGGAGAGCCGTGGCCGTTGCCGGTTGGGCCACCGCCGTCGCCGGGGCAGAGAGGGCTATCGCCGTCGCCGGGGCGGGCGTGACCGTCAAGAACCGGCGAGGGGGTCCGGCAAAACTTTGCCCCTGCGAGTTGGTCGAGGGCAAGATGGCCAGCCCCAGCAGCAGGGTCGAAACCAGAACCAGGATCAGCCAGACATTACTGTTCCCGGCCAGCCTGGCCAGGAACCTGATGAATCGCTGCCACAGCGACAGGAAGGCCGGCACCCGCTCGACGCCGCCCAGCCCCACGTCCTGAACAAAGGCTGAACCGGCATAGAACAGGGCAATCAGTCGCCGGGCTGCCGGGGAGGGCAGACGGATGATAATAATCACGCTCCCCGCCCGGACATCGACGATGTCGATGTCATCTTCGGGAATGTTCAGCTCTTCGGAGATGAGCTGAACCAGTACCGTCTGCCTGTCCTCGGTGAAATTGTCGATATGCCACTTGGGAAAGGTCAGCTTCAGCGTGACCTGCGCCTGCTCTTCGGCGGAGGGGGGCAGGCTGTTCGGCTGGAATAGACTCGCCTCGTGCAATGAATATTGGTAAGCGTTATGCTCCTGAATCAGGGCGAGCAGGTTTTTTAGAAAGCCGCGCCGTTCGCAATAATTAATCAATTGCCGCACGGCGACGTTCTTACCAAAGCTCTCTTCTTGAATTTTATCATAAACATCGGGAAAATAATCGAAGCACAGGTCTTGCAGCTCTTCAAAACTGAAGCTCTTGACCAGCA
>CAZWZZ010001411.1:0-1557 GCA_964638395.1 uncultured Caldilineaceae bacterium | reverse complement strand
AACTGATTAGCGTCCTCAGCGAACGCCTCCGGGCCGCCAACGACCGCATCGCCGAGCTAACCCGGACCCGCACCCGCAAGCTCCAGAAATTCTATGATACGTTCGAGTAACGACTGTTTATAACTCACCAATACGGTTACGTGCAGAGCCACCTTCAGCAGTTATCATTTTGAAGCCAGACCCTAAAGGTTTTGTCCCTAAAGGTTATCTGAAAGCCGTTTTGCTACCGTGAATGGACGACGTTTGGCCTGATCTGCGGAAACCTTTAGGGTCTCTGCCGTCACATTTAGAATTGCTGGCCACCTTCAAGCAAGATTGAAGTTTTAATTGCTTATGCTATAATGCTTCTGAAAGATAATTGTTAGTCGATATCCAGCCCTAAATCTAGCCCAAGTCTATGCTGTGATTGCCTATTATCTACATAACCGCCCGCTCATTGATAAATATCTGCAAAAACGTGCCGATATAGCTCCCAAAATACAATACAACATTGAATCGCAGCCTGAGTATCAATTACTTCGAGAACGTTTATTAGCCCGTCGTCAAAAGCAGACCACATAACGGATTTATGATCAAGTTTGTTGCGGATGAAGACTTTGATTTATCTCTGTAAGACCCTGTTTTGTGTAAATCGGTTGTCATTAGGAAATTAGGAGGGATACCCCATGAATCACTCTCCGTTTCCCGGGATGGACCCTTACCTGGAAGCGCCACGATATTGGAAGCAGGTGCATACCCAATTAGTCGTCGAAATTCAAAAATTTCTAGCGCCCAAATTACGCCCGACTTATCATATCGAGATTGAGGAGTTAACCCATCTCACGGTTATTCCTCCCATTGCTGACGATGAAGCTGAAAGCCGAGTGGGTATTCCTGACGGAATTATTTTGGGTACATCCGGTCAGAAAGCTGCTCCGGCTGTTGCGCCTGTCAGGTCAATGGCCGTTTCTCCGTTGACAATTGAGTTGCCCATCCCCATCGAAATCAAACACCGCTACTTAAAAGTACGCCGGAGCAAGGATAACGAGGTGATTACCGTCATCGAATTACTCTCACCGGTCAACAAATTGGATAAGGCTGGCCGAGAGAAATATCTGACCAAACGACGCAAAATTTTGAGCCATTGGACGAGCCTGGTCGAGATTGATCTGCTGCGGGCCGGTGAGCCAATGCCGATGTATACGACTCAAACAAGTGATTACCGGATTTTGATTCGGCAAGGCTGGCGTGGCTCGCAGGCCGATCTCTACCCGTTCAATATCCCCGATCCGATTCCGGATTTCCCCATCCCCCTACAAAAAGATGATGAAATGCCCCTCGTTCCCCTTAATCAAATATTGCACGATTTATACGAGGTTATTGGCTATGGCTATCTTCTTGATTATCGTGAACCGCCCCCGGCTCCTTCCGTTTCCGCTGATATGGCAGCCTGGCTTGAGAGCCACATCGAACCCCATCTAACAGATTGATTAACGCCTCGACTTCAAAAAATGATACCGGCCTGGGCCTCGATTGTCTCCGGCCCCGTTGTATGGTACGATAGCCCCTCAAGTCAGT
>CAZWZZ010001410.1:0-1563 GCA_964638395.1 uncultured Caldilineaceae bacterium | reverse complement strand
ACCTGGCCGAAGGCCCGGACCCCAGCCGGATGGTGCGGTTGCGGGATGTGACCAAGCAGATGGTCTTTCAGTATGATATGCGGGGCTTCCATAACCTGATTCGCCATAAACTCCGCTCTCCGCTGACCGGCGTGTTGACCAATACCGAACTGCTGGCCCAAAATGCGGCAACGATGAGCAAAGCCGAGATTATCGAGTTCATCCAGAGTACCCTCCAGAGCGCCCGCCGGCTGCACAGCGAAATCGAAGATATATTGCAATTTTTGAGTGTCACCGAAATGTCCCGGCCCGGAACCTATCTCAATCTGTCCGACCTGGAGCCGTTGGTGACCAAGATTCAACAGAGTTTGGGGCTGGAGCCGGTGACGGTCGAGATTGCCGAGCCGTTACAAGAGCAAGCGTTGGCCCTCTCCCCCCAGGCGGCGGAGTTAGCCCTGTGGGAAGTGTTGGAGAATGCCCACAAATTCCACCCCCGGCGTACCCCGACCGTTGAAATTACGGTTGAACCCCAACCGACCGGCCAGATCAGCCTGTGCATCAGCGATGACGGGCTGGCGCTGTCGCCGGAGCAGTTGGCCAACGCCTGGACGCCCTACTACCAGGGTGAAAAATATTTCACCGGCGAGGTGGAGGGTATGGGCCTGGGGCTGTCCATCGTGGCCACTCTGGTCTGGCGGGTGGGCGGCAGCGTCCACATCTACAACCGCCAGCCTGAACCGGGCGTCGTGGTGGAGTTGGTCATACCGTTGGGGGCGTAACCGACCGGAATGAGCCACTCAGCCCCCAGCTTGCCGCCCCCCCTGCTCCAGGCCGAGGTCGAGGCCATCTGCCGCCGCTACCGCATCGACCCCGCCGAGGCCCGCGCCATCCTGGAGGAGCATTTCGCCGCCCGGCCCCAACTTCTCCAGAAGATCGCCGCACGTTACCCGGCGGAGGATGTCACCCGTTGGGCCGCTTACCGGAAAGTCGTCAAAGCGGTCAAAAAGCAGGTCTATTACCACCTGCGGCAGTATCACCAGAATACGGCGCAGGAGGCCGACCTGAAGCAACAGTTGGCGACGTTGGTTTCGGGCGGGGCCGCGCCCGTCGCCGTCGAGCCGGTTATCGCCGACCTCCTGGCTACCCACGTTTCTACCAGGGAGCGCTTTCCCCACTACGCTGCCTTTTACGAGACCCTCTTCAGCCTGATCGAGCCGCCCCGGACCATCCTCGATCTGGGCTGTGGGTTACATCCGCTCTCTTACCCTTTCGAGCAGAGTGGCTCACTCTCGGAGAGTGCGCCACGCTCTGCGCCAGCCTCCCCCCTCCGGCGCTACATCGCCCTCGACAAAGACGCCCAGGCTATCGAGACGCTGGCCCTGTACGCCCCCCGCGTCCAACCGGCCCGCCTGGAGCCGGTCTGCGTCGATCTGGCCGCCGTTCATTGGCACGATTGGCACGATTATCTGGACAACCCCGC
Organism: uncultured Caldilineaceae bacterium; assembly: GCA_964638395.1. Lineage (GTDB taxonomy): Bacteria > Chloroflexota > Anaerolineae > 4572-78 > J111 > CAZWZZ01. Next base: position 104 of record CAZWZZ010001410.1, on the reverse strand, counting down.
AGATTTAACCCTCATGCTGAAATTAGTGCCGGTCGTAGCCCGCCACAATCCGGCGCTGCTGGCCCATCTGGCCCACGTGCCGAGCCGCCGGCTGCTGGTCACGG
>CAZWZZ010001409.1:0-1567 GCA_964638395.1 uncultured Caldilineaceae bacterium | reverse complement strand
TGTTGTGTACCGTCTTTCCGTAGCGGTAACCTCAATTTATCCGCGGTAAAACCTATAAATTTTTGCTCATCGGCGGTCACGGCCCGAATATGGGCTAACACACATCTATCGGAGTGGCGCTCATAAAAATCCAGGATAGCCTGATTGTATATTTCCCACGATTTCAAACCGGCAAACGGGTTGGTCAAAACATCCGGGTCAATACCTCGGCGGAGAATAGAGAGAACGACTTCCAGGGGATGACGGTAGACAAAAACGTAGCGAGCGTGAGGAATTAAATGATGCCAAAACTCGAGAAATAAGGTTGTTCGAGGATCTTTCCAACCCCACAAGGATTGATGCTGGCGTCTCTCTATCAGCCCCTTTGCCCTATCTGTTTCTTCGGGGAGAATTGACTCCAAATCTAAACAGTTTTGGATAAAAACCGTATGTCCCAAGCGATGGAGTACATCTTCATGAAACCGAAAAAAATCGACATCCTCAAAGTGACCATATTCATTGCCCCGGCTGGGTTCAACCAGGTGATCGCCGATTTGTACACCCGCTTCTTGCAGAATGCTGGACAGAAGCGATGTCCCGGACCGAGGCATGCCGGTGATGATGACCACTTGCTTATCTTTCAATTTGCTCGAACCTCATCGACCGCAGGCTGACCCCCGGATTCAATACTATAGCTGAAATCGGGGTCTAAATAGGCCAGGCCATACACATCCTCCGCATTTGGGGCCAGCACCCGGATCATACAAATGTCAACGCGCCGGTGCAGATAAGTCCGTTCCCCCTCAGCATCATTGCCATCCACCCCGGCATTTAGAAAATAGGTTCCCGGAGCAATATTCAATGTCACCGCAAAAGAGACGTTGATCGTCGTCGAGGTCGGGATGCACTCAAATTGACAGGCCTGCCGTTTGCTGGAGATACCGGCCACATCGAGGCCGTCTTTCGTTTTGAGCATTGTGCCAAAGTGGACATCGTAAGCCGCCTCGTAAAACTCGACCCGATAGGTCAGAAAATATTGGCGGCCCATCACCAACACATTAACCTGCTCCTTATGCTCATTATAGATTTTGAAATCGAAGAGGCGGGCCTTGCCGTTACTGTAACTGACTTCAGCCGTCTGTGGCATATGGGGATCAAACCAATCAACCACGGTATTGTGGGCGTTTTGGGGGCCGGGAGAGGTAATTTCTTTTTGACGGCTGTCGAGGGGGCCATCCGCATCTCTCCCTCCTGAATGGCTCAAGGCATCCTGTAGCCCATGATTACGGAGTGTGTCAATAATTTCTGCCACCTGATGGGGATCACTATACATCAATTTCTGATAAAGGTCGGCTACCGGCTTACTGGGACCATCGACGAGCAGTTCACCTTGAGACAGAAGCAGACACCGGTCACATTGTCTAACAATGGTTTGCAAGTCATGGGACACGAGCAGGACTGTTCCCCCATTAGCCCGAAATCTCTCTAACGACGCCATACATTTACGCTGAAAGGCCTCATCCCCTACAGACAGGGCTTCATCGACAATGAACATCTCTTTGGGGACAAAAGCCTGAACCGCAAAAGC
>CAZWZZ010001408.1:0-1568 GCA_964638395.1 uncultured Caldilineaceae bacterium | reverse complement strand
CCCGGCGTCGATTTCGACCGCTGCCTGTTGTTGGTTCAGGCGGTCGATCTGTTGCCGGATGTCAGCCGCTTCCAGCTTGGCCTGAGTCAAGAGGGGGTGATAATCTTCCTCTGAGACCTTGCCCATCTCGTAATCAAACATCAATGCTTTGATGGCGGCCAGGGTCGCTTGATAGCGGGCTTCATAATTTGCGAGCGTATGCTGCTCGGTCGAGCCGGTAAAAAAATCACGGGCGTGGCTCTGCCACAGGGGGTAGAGAATGAGAGCCAGCGTGCCCGCCCCTAAAGCCAGGCTGAGAGTGAAGGTTAAGGCTTCCATTGAGGTTCCTTTTAGGTTCCTTGAGCCGGTTGGGCGACCAAGCTATCGAGTAGGTTATACAGTTCGGTTTTTTCCACCGGGCCGATGGTCACGTGGGCGATGTTGCCATCTTTGTCGATGAAGAAGGTCTCCGGCACGCCGGTGATGGCGTAATCATCAGAAATTTTGTCGCCGATGTCCTGACCGGAGGGGTAAGTGATGTTGTATTGGGCCATATAAGCCAGGGCCTCCTTTTCGGTGTCCAGATGATCGACGCCGATGAAGACGACGCCCTGATCTTTGTAATCCCGCCAGGCTTGCTCCAGCAGGTCCGCCTCTTTGTAACATTCGACGCACCAACTGGCCCAGAAGTTAATGACCACCACCTGCCCGCGCAGGTCGGCCAGCGTGATCTCCTCCTCCTCGAATTGGTCGAAGAGGGGCAGGGTGAAATTGGGCGCGGCCCGGCCCTGCAAATCGGACGATTCGACGTTCATCAAGCCAATGCCCATAATCGTCAGCAGCCCGATCAGCAGAAAGGCCCCGATAGCCATAAATAAATTGCGGCCCAGATTGGTTTGTTTTGGTTGCGAAAGGGTTTGTTCCATTGGTGAGTTCCTTAAGTTAACGCGCTTCATCTAAGCCCAAATCGCGCTCCACCTGGCTCAAATAATCATCAGCCGGTTGGGGCGGTGGAGCGGCGTTGTTGGTCGGTGGAGCGGCCACCACCGCTTCTTGAACCGGCTGTCGCTCCGACCAGCGGCGTAGGATGACAAAGAGCCAGGCCCCCCCGCCGATGAGGGCGATAACCGGCAAGACCCACAAAAGCAGGGTAAAACCGCTGCGGGGCGGCTCCTGCAACACCTGCGTGCCATAGGTGGTCGAAAAGTAATCCATGACTTCCTGATCGGTATACCCGTCGCTCAACAAATCGGCAATTTGATTCTTCCATTGGCTACAGGTTTGCGTCCGGCAATCAGACAGGTTGATGCCCTGACAGGTGGGGCAGTTGAGTTGTTTGGCAATTTCGTTGATGTCTTCGAATTCGGGGTCTTGGGCCGAGACGGGAGCGGGGAGCAGGAAGTAGGAAGTGAGGAGTAAACAGGTAACAGTAAACAGTATTAAATTAAGTTTGCCGCATGTTTGTCTTTTCACGACTTTCTAATCTCCAAATTACCAATCTCTAATCTAGCCACATATCACTTTTGCAAACGATCGCCTCATTTGACCACCCCCACCCGGACATAAATGATCCGGGCTATCAAACAGCA
>CAZWZZ010001407.1:0-1571 GCA_964638395.1 uncultured Caldilineaceae bacterium | reverse complement strand
CTGTTTGATAGCTCGGCGATTGATCGCCGGGGCGGGCGACGGGCGGACGAGGTTTCGGAGGAGATAATCAATTTACACAATTAAACCGACCGTATCGCCGTAGCAGGGGCACGAGTTGAAAATTGGGCCACGCTTGTCGTGTCAGCCAAATTTCAGGCCCGACCAATCTATCGTGTCGATTTGCGCCCGAATTTTTGGCAGGTCTTTATCAAGAAACTTTTGCCATTTAGCCTCGATCTTTTCCGCCAACGACTCAATATCGGCCCCCTCGTAATCTTTGGCCGACAAAAAATGGTTCTGATACAGCCACGTCCAGCGCTTTCTGAGCTTGGGGTCAGGCCGGCGAAACACCGTAGGCTGAGCCTGGGCCGTGTCGAGCAGCCTCTGGCAGACCGGTTCGGGATAGGGCGGATCATAAAAGTGTTGGGTAATGCACAGCCGCAATACCAGTTGATCCGGTTCGTTTCGCATTTCGAATAAAAGCGGCAGATCGTCGTACTCATCGTCGGCAACCGGCGTATCTTGCAAGGCTTCCGGCAATTGCTCCCATTCCGGGGGGTAAAACTGGAAGTAACGTTTGTGCCCCATCCAAAAAAGTTTGAGCCGATGCCGGGCGAAGTCTCGCTCGACAAACGTGGCTAAGTGCGCGGCGATGTCGGACTGGAGATCGGGCCGGTGTTCAAAAATCAAATCCAGCGCCTGTTGGTGCTGGCGATAGATCTTCCGGCAAAGTTCGGCAATTTCGGAGTCGCTCACAATATGCCTCCTGAGCATTGTAATGTAATGGGTGATGAGAGTGGCCACGTCCGGGCCGATGGTTGACCGATAGGCAGCGCCAACATTTTCCAGGATGTCGGCGATGGTGTCATAGGTGGTGGGGATAAAGGCCGGGTGGGATGGCGTGTCACCGTCCGGGGAGAGGAAAATGGGAATGAGGCGGCAGGTTGGGAACTCATTGTGGACGATAGTGTGGTATCGTTTGAGCTGGTTGGAATGTTCCCCTGAGTCAATCTTGTTTTCGATGAGGCAGACCAGCTTGTTCTCCGGATCGTGAACGAGAATGTCGATGTGCCGCCACTCACGGCGAACGTCAACCTGCCGCATATCGGCCGTGTCGATATCGACCGGGCTGACCGGCGGCGAGTCAGCATCAATGAGGACATTTTTCAGCCATTGCTTCAAAAAGACAGCACCTAAACCGTGATTTTGGGCCGGGTCCAGCAAGAAGGCCAGAAAGTGGGAGTGACGGATTTCCTGCCGGGTCATCCCCACCGCTTCAAAAATGTTAAACTGGGCCAACAGCGTCTCAAGCTGTTCGAGCGTTTGATTGTTGACCACAAAGGCCGAAAGTAGGGCCGCTTCATCGGTCGTTGAGACGTTGGGTTTCTGTTTGTCCATCGGTTGACTCCACCGTATCGTTACTATGAGGTATCCGTTACTCCGTGACCCATCCGTTGACCGAGGCGATGACGTTTTCTCGCGCCAATGTGGCTCTGTTTTCTAGCTCCAATGCTCCGCGATACCATCGGTTTAATTATGTCAATTGATTATGTCTTCCGAAACCTCGTCCG
>CAZWZZ010001406.1:0-1572 GCA_964638395.1 uncultured Caldilineaceae bacterium | reverse complement strand
ATTTCGGCCATTCGCAACCGGAAGGGGCAGGTGATCGGGCTGACCTGCCGGGTGGGGCGCTCCGTTTTTGGCACGGTCGATATTGTGCGGGATATTCTGGAGTCGGGCCAGAGCCTGCTGTTGTTGGGCAAGCCTGGGGTTGGCAAAACCACCCTGCTGCGGGAAGCGGCCCGCGTGTTGGCCGAAAATAAGCGGGTGGTGATTGTCGATACCTCGAACGAGATTGCCGGTGATGGGGATATTCCCCATCCGGCCATTGGCCGGGCCCGCCGCATGCAGGTGGCCAAGCCGAGCCTCCAGCATGAGGTGATGATCGAGGCTGTTGAGAATCATATGCCGGAGGTCATCATCATCGACGAGATTGGCCGCCAGCTCGAGGCCGAAGCGGCCCGGACTATCGCCGAGCGGGGGGTGCAACTGGTCGGGACGGCCCACGGCATCACCCTGGAGAATCTATTGATTAACCCGACCCTGTCGGATCTGGTGGGCGGCATCGACAGCGTCACTCTGTCTGATGATGAGGCCCGGCGGCGGGGAACCCAGAAAACGGTGCTGGAACGGCGGGCGCCGCCTACTTTTGATGTGCTGGTCGAAATCCAGGATCGCCAGACGTTTGCGGTGCATCATAATGTGGCCCAGGCCGTCGATATGTTGCTGCGCCAGCGGCCTATCCCCCCGGAGATACGCCACCGGAATGAGAAGGGGGAAATCGAAATTCAGACGCCGCCGAAGCAGGCCACCGCCCCGGACAAAGGCGCTTACAAAGGTCATAATGGGGGGTATGGGGATTTTCGGGGTAAGTTGGCAGCGGAAGGGGGTCTGGATCTGTTTGAAGAGAGACATGAGCCGCTCCAGGCCAAAAAGATTTTTCCTTACGGGGTCGGCCAAAACAGGCTACGTCAGGCTGCCCGCACCTTACGGCTGCCGATTACGCTGGTCGATGATCTGGAGGATGCCGATGTGTTGATGACGTTGAAAAGTTACTATCGCAAACATCCCCAGCCGATCACCACGGCCGAGCGGCTCGGCAAGCCGGTTTATGTGCTTCGCTCTAACACCACGGTCCAGATGGAGTCCTGCCTGGCCGATATTTTCTCGCTGGATGCGGAGGAGACGGATCAGATCTCTATCGCCAAGCGGGAAACTCAGGAGGCGATCCAGAAGGTGCTGTCCGGGGCGCGGAGCATTCAGTTGACGCCCCAGAACGCTTCGGTGCGCCGCCAGCAGCATCGTATGGCCCGGGCGGCAAATCTGGTTTCCCACAGTTCGGGCCGAGAACCGAACCGGCGCGTCCGTATCTACCGGGATACACCCCAGCGAGGTAAGTCTTGAGCCTGTTCATTACGTTTGAGGGGCCGGATGGGGCCGGCAAGAGTACGCAAATTCAAGGGGTGGCTGATTATTTGAGCCGCTCCGGTTACGAGGTGGTCTGTACTCGTGAACCGGGGGGGAGCGCGATTGGGGACAAAATCCGGCAGATACTTCTCGATGCGGATAACACGGAGATGGCCATCACCACCGAGGTGCTGCTCTACTCCGCCAGCCGGGCCCAACTGGTGGCGCAGGTCATCC
>CAZWZZ010001405.1:0-1573 GCA_964638395.1 uncultured Caldilineaceae bacterium | reverse complement strand
ATTTTGGCCCGCCTCAACCGGGTGCGGGCCAATCCGGTCGATTATCAGGCTGATCCGCTCTATGGCGGCCTGGCCGAGCGGGTCATCAAGCTAGAAATCGAGCCGGAAGCGGAGCCGGACGAAGCCATCCGTGAGGAACCAATCCCCTACCGGGTGTGGGGGGATGATTTCGAGCCGCACACGCTGCAACAGTTGGAAAATGCGGCCCATCTGCCCATCTCTCAGGCGGCGGCCCTGATGCCGGACGGTCACCCCGGCTATGGCCTGCCCATCGGTGGCGTGCTGGGCACGGAGAACAGCGTCATCCCTTACGGCGTCGGCATGGACATCGCCTGCCGCATGCGCCTCAGCATCTTCGACGAGCCACCGTCGCTGCTCAACGCCCAGCGGGATCGTTTCCGCAAGGCGCTGACCTTCAACACCTGCTTCGGCATTGGCCGGAACGGGGAGTGGCGCGGCTCGGAGCGGCGCTACCATCCATTGTTGGATGATCCTCGTTGGGAAGAGGTGGCCATTTTACGCCGCCTGCACGATAAGGCCGTGGCCCAGATGGGCACCTCCGGCACCTCGAACCATTTCGCCGAGTGGGCTGCCCTGACCGTCCTGGAAGATATGCCCCGCCTCGGTTTACAGGCCGGAGACAGCCGGCTCTGCTTCGTGACCCACTCCGGCTCGCGGGGGGTAGGAGCGACAATTGCCCAGGAGTACACCCGCATCGCCAAGGCGGTGCATCCCAAGCTGCCCAAACGGTATCAGGAGTTGGCCTGGCTCGATCTGGACAGCGAGGCCGGGCAGGAGTATTGGCTGGCCATGCAGGTGGCCGGTGATTTCGCCTCGGCCTGTCACCAGACCATCCACGAGACGGTCCTGGCCGCCGCCGGACTCCAGCCGAGCGCCTACGTCGAAAATCATCACAACTTCGCCTGGCAAGAGCAGCACGGCGACCGGACGCTCATCGTCCATCGCAAGGGGGCCACCCCGGCCGGCAAAGATGTCCTGGGCGTCATCCCCGGCACGATGGGGGACAAAGGGTACATCGTCATCGGCCTGGGCAACGAGGCGTCGCTCGACTCCTCCAGCCACGGCGCGGGTCGGCCCCGCTCCCGGACGGCCAGCAAGCAGATGTTCACCCGCCACCAACGGGACGCCTATCTCAAAGAGCGGGGCGTCGAACTGCTCAACCCCGATGCGGGCGTGGATGAAGCGCCGATGGCCTACAAAGACCCGGCGGCAGTGATGGCCCAACAACTAGACCTGGTCCGGCCCATCGCCACCTTTATGCCGCTGATGGTCATGATGTCCAGCGATGATAAGTTTGGTCGGCGCAAGAAAAAGGGCAAAGGCAAAGGCAAAGGAAAAGGAAAAAAGGGAAAACGGCGGCGGTAAATTTGCCAACCAAGAACATTTGTGCTATGATAATTCCAGGCAACGGACCCTCCTGAAGTTGTCTGCCCAGCAACCGCCCCTGAGTGGTGTGGCGACTCCCTCTCCCCACGCCGCTCAGGGGATTTTTGTATCTATTCAGCCGTTGCCCTAAAAACGACGATGTCATAGCGGGGATTAGGAGATTTGG
>CAZWZZ010001404.1:0-1574 GCA_964638395.1 uncultured Caldilineaceae bacterium | reverse complement strand
TCATCACCGGCCTGACCTACGCCACGCCCCTCGGCCCGCTCGGTCAGGTCGAGGTGGAGGCTAATACGGGGCAGGGTCTCAATAATCAGCCGTCTGCTCAGGGGATGGGTGAGCGGGGTCAAACTTTTGCCCCCATGCCACACTAACACTACAACGGATCGAGAAAAAAGCGGATTTCGGGCCTTTTCTATCCGTTGCTTTCCTAATCCGCTGTCGTGTTGGTGTTCAAGAGGTGGCTGCCCCTTTGAACCGCTAATTCGCTGAGACCGATGAGACCGCTGTTTAACACCCACCCAGCCCCTCACCCCGCCACTGTCAAATCGCGCAGTAGCCGCTTGAGGGCACGCTGATAGGCGGCGGCATCTTGCCAGGTGGAGAAATTGCCAATGTGCCGGGTGCGGCGGATGTGGGCGGCCCAGCCGGCCTTCACCTCGAACACGGCCTCGTCCAGGCGGATGGGAAATAACATCACGTCGTTGCGCTCCCGTTCCTGTTCAAAGGCCGTCTCTACGCCTTTAGATATTTTATCTCCAGCCGAACCGCATCAAAATTGGCGATGATACCTAAACGGATGCCGCGCCATCGCAAGTACTGTTTGAGCGTGTCGAGATGAATATCATCAAGCCTGCCGATAGCCACCGGAAAAAGTATTACCTTGCCTTCGACCAGTAGATGCCCAAAGGCAATATCCCCAATGACCACATCCTTGTAAGTGACTTGTAGCCGTTGGTGGGCTTTGGTCGCCAACCCCCGCAACTTTAATTCGTGGTAGCAGGCATTAGCATAGATGCGATGGACAAAGCCCGCTCCCAGTACGGAGTGGACCTCGAACAAACCGCCGACGAGGTTATAAACCACGTCGGGATAGAGCCACTCGACTGCCCGCTCCGGCTGGGGTGGGGGCGGGATGGCCTCCGGTTTCTTGGCTGGATTGAAATAGAGCCGGTTGACTTTCGGCGCGGCTTCCCCAAAATTGAGCAACAACCCCACCGATTTATTGACCGTTTTGAGGTATGAAATCGTTTGGGCCTTGTGCAGCCGGGTCAATCGCTCGACGACTTTATTTTCGACAACGACTTCCTGAGCCACAAACAGATCTAACACTTGGCGACCCACCCGCTTGTTTTTATAAACGATCTCATACGTGTCCTGTCGGGTCGTTTGAATCCCCCGCCGCCGCAATTCCTCCCGCATCGCTCCTTCATAAATATACTCAGGATAGGTCCGCGAGGTGTGGTTGTAAACCTCGTAATACGCACCGATAATTTCGCCGGTCAGGTCTTGATAGGCCAGGGTGGGCATGGTTATCTCCTTGTGGTTCGGTTAAGAGCAGGATTGCTAGAATGATAGGATTTTTCAGGCATACTATCAATCCTCCCATTCCCTCGATCCTGCTCTTGGTCGTAAAATTACTTCGCCGCCTTCAAATCCCGCAGCAGCCGCTCGAACGCCTGCTGATAAGCGTCGTGATCCTTCCAGTTGGAGAAATCGCCGATGTTAAGCCGCCACGCATTCCACACCTCGACCCCCTGCTTGAGTATCTTGAGATGTTCTTCGTTGGCCATTGGTTCGCT
>CAZWZZ010001403.1:0-1576 GCA_964638395.1 uncultured Caldilineaceae bacterium | reverse complement strand
GGTATACAATCGAGCAAATTGTCAACAAAATTACAGAGTACAAACAGAAAGACCTGGCGTATCAAGCCAAATATGGCCCGGATTATGATTCGTTTGCTCAACGAACGGCTGAAGACGAACCTTTTGTGCAACACGTAGAAACGGACATTACCAAATTATGGGAAATGGATTTAGCTGAGTGGGAATTTTGCCACGAAGGGATTGAGGATTGGAAACAGAAGCTCGAAACTATTTTGCTGACGTAATAATCCATATTGTCAACGAATTGGATATTAAGGAAGAGCTATCATGCGACAAGTTAACCTTGAAGAGGCCCAAACGCACTTCTTGAGTTTGATAGAAGCCGCTCTGGACAGTGAAGAGATCATTATTACCCAAGAAAATCGGCCCATCATCAAATTTGTGACGATTGCCCAACCCAAACCTCGGCGGCAGCGCGGTAGCGCCAAAGGTCTCATCACTATCGCCGATGATTTTGACGACCCTTTGGAAGATTTTGCGGAGTATATGGAGTGAAACTTCTGCTGGATACGCATACCTTTTAGAGGAGGCATCCATGACCTACAGCGACTTTGATCTAAATACAGCCCGCCGCACCTTTGGCTTGACCATCACCCAGGAACCCCTCTTTCCCGCCATTGAGCCGCTCCCGTTATCCCCCTGGTTGCAGGAGGCGCTTAATAAAGGGGAGCAGTTGGCTCTGGTCAGCGAAAAGGCGAGGTCTGAGTTCATCGTTGCCCCCATTTTGCTCTCCAGCCGTGATTTGAGCCACAACCGGGTGCAGATTTACTCCGGCCAACGGCTTGATGTGGAACCGCAGCGGGGCTTGAGCGGCGAGTGTGACTTCATCCTCAGTTGGACGCCCCCCTCGCCGACATTGCAAGCGCCGGTTGTGGTCATCGTTGAGGCCAAGAAAAATGACATCGAAAGCGGCCTGGGACAATGCACCGCCCAGATGATCGGGGCCAGCCTCTTCAACCAGCAGGAGGGAAACGGCCTAGAAACGATTTTCGGCTGTGTGACCACCGGCGAGACCTGGCAATTTTTGAAATTAGAAACACCCCATCTACTCATTGATAGCCACCGCTACTACATCAACGAAGTCGAGCAGATTTTGGGTGTGTTCCAGGCTATCCTTAATTTTTATAAAACGAAACTGGTCGTCGTCTAATGTAGCGAATTGTTTATCTGAACGTCTATTAAGGAGCCGTAATGACCAAAAAATCCATCCTAATTCTTAGCTTTTTCGTCTTCCTGATGCTGGCAGCCTGTGCCGGATCGGTCGCCGAGCAGCCGGCGGCAGACACCACCCAGTCGGCGGATTTGATCGTCTATCGGTCGCCGACCTGAGGCTGCTGTGGGGCGTGGGTTGAGTATATGGCGCAGAACGGCTACACGGCCACCGTCGAAAATGTTCAAAATTTGGCGGCAGTCAAAGCCCAGTATCAAGTGCCTATCGAACTCCACTCCTGCCACACCGCCATCGTTGATGGCTACATCATTGAAGGTCACGTACCGATTGCCGACATTGAGCGCCTGTTGACCGAACGACCGGATGATATCGCCGGTTTAGCCG
>CAZWZZ010001402.1:0-1577 GCA_964638395.1 uncultured Caldilineaceae bacterium | reverse complement strand
GTTGGCACAACACGGCAATCTCGTCCCGGTGTGCCCGTTCGTGGCGGTAGGGGACGCGCAGGACGCTGGCCAGGGTGACCGGCTCGCCCCAGACGGGATGAGCGCCGACCCGGTTGAGGTGGTCTTCGGGGATTTGAGCGAGGAATGAGAGCAGCGCTTGGCGTATTTCGTTGAGGTAGCGATAAATCTCGGCCCAACTGTCGGCGGCTTTTTCGGCCACCAGCCGGTTGTTCCAGGCCTCTTGATCGAAGGCTTTGTCGTAACAGAGGGGGGAAATGGGGCAATCTTCATCTAAAATGCGATGGGCGAAATGGAGAACCGACTCTTCGACTTTGGCCAGGTGGGTGACGTGATCTTTGACGCTCCAGGCATCGGGCCGCAGCCGGTAATTGGCCCCCTGCTCGTCGAGAGTTTCGATGAGTTGGAGGGTATCCCGACGACTCGCCCGCAACTTCTGGCGGATTTCGGCAATCGTTGAGCGGTTCATGGCCAGGTTCATCGCCCCACTCACTGCAAACCTAACAGCCACGGAACCATCAGTCCCCCCGGCTCGGTGAGAAAGGCGCACAGACTGAAAATACCGCCCACACTAATAATACCGCCAACAATCAGCAACGGCACGATACAGGCCGTCAACAGATGTAAATAGCCCAAAATCAATCCGACGATAGCCAGAGCGTCCCCCGCTTGAGCGCCCCGGCTATTTTTGATTTCGCTGCGGGCCATATGGCCGGTGATGACGGCCACAATAGCCGCCAACACCGGAACCAGAAACCAGCTAACAATGCCGGCCACCAGGCTAATGATGGCCAGCGTATTCGTAGGGGGGGCGGGGGCATAATGGGTTTCATTCATTCGGTAATCCTATACAGTCCTAAACTGCGGCTTTAAACCGCCGTCGCCGGCTGCGCCACCAGAAAAACATCAGGAAGGCGAAAATCACAACCAGCACGACTAAAATTGGGAGCAAGATGGCCATCACGGCCCCGATCAGGGCCAACACGTCCTCGATGATGCTGACCGCCCAGTTGCCGGTTCCGCCAGTAGAAGCCGTTACCGCCGGGCGTGCCACCGTTTTGGCCGTGTGGACACCTCCCGCCAGCAGCAACCCGGCTCCGAAGGCCAACACCGGATGCAGATCGCCGACGACGCCGGAGTTAGCGGCGAAGAGAATGGCTCCCGCGGCCGGCCGCCCGGCGGTCTGGATCAGGTCGTTGACCGTATCCACCGCCGGGATTTTATCGACCGTCATCTCGATGATTAGCAGCACGGCCAGGATACCGATGACCCACCAACTGGTCAACACGTTCCACGGCTCGTTCAATTGGAGCAGGTTGGTAAATCTGGCCGTCAGGGCCACCACCAACAAGGGCAAGTAAGCGTTCAATCCCGCCGACGCCGACAACCCGAAGGCCGTTGACAGATTCGAGAATGTTTCAATCATCAACACATCTCCTTTGTTTACAACTCATTACCGGCAAGTCAATTACAGGTAATGCACTAACAGGCTTTCAGATATTATAACACAGAATCGACGGAATCGTTACGGTGATAGCTGTTTTTTCTGGAAATCAATT
>CAZWZZ010001401.1:0-1577 GCA_964638395.1 uncultured Caldilineaceae bacterium | reverse complement strand
TTCATCGGCCTGTTGGCCGCCTTCTACATTCCCTACCTCCTCGATCCCGAATTTAGCAACACCGCCGCCTATCTCTCCCAGTCGCGGGTCAAACCGGGGCTGCTCTACAACAACCTCGATGTTTTGCGGCGGCTGGATAAAGATTATAGCTCCCACTTTTATCTACCGTTGCTCGTGGTGGGGCTGGTCAGTTTCGGGGTGTGGCAAAGCCGGAAGCTCCCGCTACGGTGGCGGTGGGGGCTGATCGGGGTGGGCCTGTTGGCTCTATCAACGGCGCTCTGGCCGGGGCTGTGGCGCAGCGGCTCGGTGAGTGTGGCCCTGCTACCCTGGCTCCTGCTGCTAGGGCTGGGGTTCTGGCGCTGGACTGCGCCGCCGGTCAGAACGGCCTGGCTGTTGACTGGCCTGCCCCTCATCGGCTACCTCTTCCTAGTTGATGATCCCCGCACCCATCTCTACATCGCCTATCCCGGCCTGGCGCTCGTCGCCGGGGCCGGGCTGGCGCGATTGGGGCAATGGTTAGGTTCTCCGCAAGGGGAGAACGTGGAAACCACTCGCTCCCCCCAGTCGCGGGGAAATTCAGCGTCCGAGTCGCTGCGGCCGGGATTCGTCAAAACAAACTTCTATCCGGCCCGGCTATCGCTCATCCTCACGACTGTGATCGGGGGCTTGCTGGTGGCGAGCATCATCCTGTATGATAGGACCCTTTACCTTTCCACCGAGTCAAGTCTCAGCGATCTGCGTCAGGCGTGGGATGATTCGGCCTGGGAATGGATGTATGATGATTTGCCGGAAGCGCGGGAATATTTTGGCTATCCCAAGCGGGAGGGCTGGAAAGCCATCGGTGCGTTGCGGGCGCAGGGCCACCTACCCGGCGATTTTCGCAGCGTCAATGAGGATTTTGTGGTGCCGATCTGGTATAACTTTGGCCAGGCCCGCTCTTGCTACGATACCCCGACCCATTTTTTCGTCCGCACCACCGGTCTGGCGGAGGATTTCGACCCAATGGGCTATGTGGAGGTGGGGCAGATCATCCGGGAGGAAGAGGCCCGGCTACAGATTCTCTCGGCGGCTCCGGTCGCGGATGAACCGGGTCGCTACGCTCTGGAACCGCTGGCCGCACCATTCGACCGGCTGGCGACGCCCCGCCGTTTCACCCAACAGGCCCAACCCCAGCAGCCGGTCGGCGCTGATTTCGGTCCGGCCATCACCTTCCTCGGCTTCGACCTGGAGACGCCGACCGTGGCCCCCGGCGAGACGCTGCGCCTGGATCTTTACTGGCAGGCCCGGGCTAAACCCGCCACCGATTACCGGGCCTTCGTCCATCTGACCGACGGCACGACGCTCTGGGCCCAACAGGATGACACCCCGGCCTGTCGCTTGCCCACGTCGATCTGGCGGGCCGGGCAGCAGGCACAGGGGCAATTTCGCCTGCCCATCAACCCCGACACCCCGCCGGGCCGCTACCCCCTGATTATCGGTCTGTATCAAGCCGACACGCTGGAGCGGCTGCCGATCAGCGGCGGGGCCGGGCAGCCGGGCGATGATTTTTTATGGTTGGGGGATGTTGAAGTGACGGC
>CAZWZZ010001400.1:0-1579 GCA_964638395.1 uncultured Caldilineaceae bacterium | reverse complement strand
ACCGGCCCTATGAGCGAATGAATATCACCGGCGTGATCGGAGTCACCGAAGCGCAACAGGCGGTCCTCAAGAGATTAGGGGCTATGACCCGGTAATACCAGCAAATTGCCCAATAAATGCCTTGAAAAAGCCATACTAATTCTTGAGTAACAGGATATACTATTCTATGTGCCAAAAACGATCAGATAATCACGCCTTCAATTATATCAAATATCTCAAAACCATTTCGACTTCGACCACTCAACAGACAGGGAGATGCAGGATGTTTAACAATTCGAATAACTCAGATGGTCGGTCACAACGCCGTGCCCAGCCTGAAAGTCCGGCTGACCTCAAACGGTGGTTGACGGCCAAAGGTATTGATCTGTCCCAATGGGGACAGGGGCCGAGTAAAAGTGTCGAAAATTTGTGGGATGAGCTGGTCAACGGCGAGATGTATCTTCAGGATGAGCCGGCCTTGAGGGTAGTGCCCGTGGTTCAAATCATTATCCGGCGTGGTGATTATATCCTCATCGAGACGATCCAGGAATTTGCCGATAAAAGACAGCGTTTCCGGGATCATCCCCCCAGCGAGAAGATGCAGCCGGGCGAGAGTTATTTGGAAGCAGCGAAGCGATGTTTGCGCGAGGAGCTGGGCGTCACCGATCAGGACATTGAGATTTTAGCCAACACCCATCAAACAAAGACACAACAACGGGAATCCCCCTCGTATCCCGGTCTGCGGACCCAATACCTCATTCATATCGTCGAAGCCAACGTCGCAGGGTTGCCTGAAACCAATTTTTGGACCCACGAAGCAGAGCATAACCGGACGGATGTGGTCAAAAGACATTATTGGGCGTGGGAAGCTGAGGCCGACTCAAAAATTTTCTGAGGCTCCGTGGGGCAAGGGCCGAATTTTGTTGACCGGCAACGGCTCGCCGGCCAGCACCGCTTGATAGACCGCTTCGATTCGTTCCCCGGCTCGATCCCACGAAAAGTGGCGGATGACCCGTCGCCGCAAATAGCTACCCAGCCGCATGCGCTCCCCCGCCGACAGATTGAGCGCCCGGTTGAGCGCCCCGGCCAGGGCCAGACTGCTAACCTCGGTCGCGTAAATCCCGCCATCCCCCAAAAACTCCCGGCTGACCGGTAGGTTGAAGGCCACGGTCGGCAAGCCCAGGGCCATATAATTGAGAACTTTGCCGCTGCCCTCGGTGGCCGACATCTTAGGGGCGACGGCAATATCCCCCAGGGCCAGATAGCGGGCCGCCTCGGCGTAAGGCACGCGCCCGGTAAACGTGACCAGATCCGAGACGCCGATCATCTCCGCGTGGGCCTGATAGCGAGCCACCGCCGGGTAGCCCATCAACAGCAGGTGGTAATCGTGCCGAAAATCCCGCAAAATGCCCATCGTCTCTAGCAGTTTGTCGATGCCCTGGTAAGGGGCCAGCACCCCCAGATAGACGATCAATTTTTTATCGAGCGGAATACCCAACCTCTCCTTGAGTTGCCGCTTTTGCTCATCCGAAAAATTGGCCGGGTTGAACGTATCGGCATTGACGCAGTCGGGCGTGGGGTCGATCTTGGCCGGAGAAAC
>CAZWZZ010001399.1:0-1579 GCA_964638395.1 uncultured Caldilineaceae bacterium | reverse complement strand
GCGCGTTGATTTTGATGAACAACAGCAAACCGCTCCAGGCCACGGCCGGGGCTACGCGCAAGCCGCAAGGCGGATCGCCTCAGCCGAGCCGGACCAGCGGCACCCGGCCCAGCGCCTTCAAACAGCAATCGTTCCCCCCGGATGCCGGGCAAAAGCCGCGTTAGACTGTGGCAGGTCGAAGGGGGTGTCGTTTGGAGCGACCACCCCCTTCGATACGCCCATCGTTAGGCTCAGGGCTACTTGGGCTGCGAACTGCGTAACTCCTAATCTCAAGTCAGGGCTAAAAAATTTCCTGTTCAAATAACCGGTTGGCTTTCCGTCCAAACAGAAGCTACGATCCGTTAGCCTCGTCAGGCTGCCTTGAGGGCGGCTCGGCGGTAAGACGCTACTCGAAGACAGCCACGGAGTCAGTCGTAACCCGCTTGTTCCAGCAGACGTTTCAGCGTGGCTGATTCGGTTATCCCATTGATCCGTTCGACCAGCGTGGGGGGCACGGTTCCAAAACGGATGGTCAGGATGTCGATGATGTCCTCGCGTGCTTTTTGCCGGAGTCCTTGTTCCAATCTTTGCTTCAGTCCTTGCTCCAGCCCTTGCTCCAGCCCCCGTTGGGTCGCCCTTCGTTCTATCTTGCTAATGTACGGTATCTGTTTGACCTCCTCATACGTCTTCACTTTTTCTTCAAACGCAAGCTCTAACTCATCCGGCAAGTCCATCAGCCAAACTGGTGTCCACCTCATTAGGTGGGCTGATTATAGCACAACTTTGATTTGGATAACGATTACCAGATTTGGCGACTCAGGGTTGGTGGCATGATTGCTTATTGTAAAAATCCGGCTATAATAAGCTGCTCAAATTTTCACATAATCAAAGGAAACTTTATGCCTCAAAATGATCGTTTTCTGCGGGCCTGCCGGCGGGAACCGGTCGATGCGACGCCCATCTGGCTGATGCGTCAGGCCGGGCGCTATATGGCCGAATACCGCGCCCTACGGGAAAAATATTCGATTTTAGAGATCATCAAAACGCCTGACCTGGCGACCGAGGTCACGCTGCAACCGATTAACGCCTTCGACCTGGATGCGGCGATTATCTTTGCCGATATTTTGCCGGTGTTGGAGGGGATGGGCCTGGACCTGGAGTTCGTCAAGGGAGATGGGCCGGTCATCCACAACCCGCTCCGGACAGCGGCGGACATCGAGGCTTTGCAGGTGCGTCCGGCGGAGGAAATCCTCGGCTTTACCCTCGACGCGATTACCCAGACCCGGGAGGCGTTGGCCGGCCGCGTGCCGCTCATCGGCTTTTCCGGGGCACCGTTTACCCTGGCCAGCTACGCCATCGAAGGCGGCTCCTCCCGCAACTATCTGAAGGCCAAAGGGCTGATGTATGGAGAGAGCCGGACGTGGCATCGGTTGATGGACAAACTGTCTACGGTGATCGGAGATTATTTGCAAAAACAGGTGGCTGCCGGAGCGCAAGCGGTGCAGTTGTTTGATAGCTGGGTCGGGGCGCTCAGTCCGGCCGATTATCGAGAATATGTGTTGCCCTACTCGCAGCGGGCCATCGAGACAGCTACCGCTGA
>CAZWZZ010001398.1:0-1580 GCA_964638395.1 uncultured Caldilineaceae bacterium | reverse complement strand
ATATCGCCAGGCTGTCGAACAGGCGTTTATTGATGAGCAACTGCCCCGGTCCAGAGCAGTAGCAATTTTGGGGCCGGAGCGCGTTGCAGAAATAGAGTACGCCCGGCAAGCGCTGGCTGAGGATATTAAGCGAGGGCTTGCGTTGTGACCCAGGCCGTCATCGATAGCGGCCCGCTCACGCACCTGTGGCAAATGGATTTGTGGTCTAGTGACCGAATTGGGGCAAGAATAATATTATGTCACTCCAAAGTAGTGGCCGACGATACCGGCAAAGTTTGCCACTGCGAAGCCCTTTTTGCCAACGCTTCACCCTCTCCTTGATGCCAATGGTAAAGGATGGCCGGATCAAAATCAGCGTCATTGGGCCAGACCAGGGTGTGAATCTCGGGGTCGAGACGGACCTGATTGAAAAGATCGAGGTCGTGCAGCGGGCCGTAATAATGGCCGTACAGCACCGGTTCAAAGTTGATGATCCGCTCCTCGCCGTCTTCAAAAACGACCCGCACGGTGTAGGGGGCAATGATTTCGAAGTCAGTTATATCAATCAAAAGATGGTTCATTATGCCATAAACAGCTTTTTTGTCCTGGTAATAAATGTGAATATGGGGCTTATGATGTCGCTCCCCAATCTCAGTAAATATGCGAATGATGATGCCATAGAATCGGGATAGTTCAGGCATTGTGACCTTCAACCTCGATGATGACAGATACGCTTTTGTCCGCAAGACCGTTATGGTTTCCACTCATTGCACCCCAACATTATACCCCACCCCCTCCCCGCCGAGCAAGCCCCCTGCCGGGAAAAAACTCCTTGACCCTCTTCGCTATCTGATGTAAACTCACCAAATATCTGAAACTGTGTACGGAGAGACCAAGATGAGTACGACCATCACCATCTCAGACGAAATTGCCCACCATTTGAGTCATTTGTCATTTGACCAGGCGAACGATATCGATGACAAGCTCAGAAGGCTTTTATTCGCCGAGTACCGGCGACGGTTGAGCCACTATAGCCTCACCGACCGCCGTCTCAATGAAAAATACAAGATGAGTTTTGAAACCTTCGAGCAGGAACAAATGACCAAGCAGCAAGGGTATAGTTGGGAGGTTGAGTCGGATGCCATCGCTTGGGAAACAGCCGTCGATGGTATCCGCACTATTCGGCGGCAGTTGGCCGAATTGGGGCAAGAGTCGTAAAAACCATGACCATTGATAAACTTCTCATCGAGGCGTCAACCGCCTCGGAGCGGTTTTGGTTTGTTCAGAACTTTGCTGTGGCGGAACGCACAGATGCCACGATCACGTTACATTTTGATGTTAGCTCTGGGCTGTTTGTGCAAATCTTTTTCAGTGAGCGTAGCGGACGCTTGAGTTTTGCCCTGGTTGGCTCATCCGGCCGGTTGTATGGCCGCGATAGAGAGTATGGGGTGTGGCATCGTCACCCTTTCGGCCAAGCCGATCAGCACGAACCGACTCCCGAAGGAATGTCATCACAGCCAATCCTTCAGTTTATGGCCGAAGTCGAGGAGATTTTGGTCGATCATGATTTGATTTGAATTAGCCACCTCAACCCCACCCCC
>CAZWZZ010001397.1:0-1584 GCA_964638395.1 uncultured Caldilineaceae bacterium | reverse complement strand
CCTGATAGTTGCATGCAAAGGATCATTATGAACAGACAGAAAAATCCGACTGCCAAACAGCCGACGACCGCGTCTCCTTTATCGCCGACGCAGGTAAAGAAGGGGAAAGTTGTCACCGCCGATGAAGCGGTGCGTATTATCCGGGATGGGGATACCGTGGCCACCGGCGGTTTTGTGGGCATCGGGTTTGCCGAAGAGATTGCCATTCACCTGGAGCAACGTTTTCTGCGCCGGGGCCATCCCAAAAATCTGACGCTGGTCTATGCCGCCGGACAGGGGGATGGGGCTGACAAGGGGTTGAATCATCTGGGCCACGAAGGGCTAATCACCAAAATTATCGGCGGCCATTGGGGGCTGGTTCCCAAGCTACAAAAGTTGGCCATCGACAACAAAGTGATCGCCTATAATTTGCCGCAGGGGGTCATTTCCCATATGTACCGGGACATCGCCGCCGGGAAGCCCCGCACCATCACCCGCGTCGGGCTGTGGACCTTCGTCGATCCCCGCAATGGCGGCGGCAAGATGAATGAGCGGACGACGGAAGACATCATCGAACTGATTATGTTCGATGATCAGGAGTATCTGGCTTACAAAACCTTTCCCATCAACGTGGCTATTGTGCGGGGCACGACCGCCGATACCGAAGGCAACATCACGATGGAGCGGGAGGCGCTGACCCTGGAGTCGCTGGCCCTGGCCACGGCGGCCAAAAATTCCAACGGCTTCGTCATCGCCCAGGTCGAACGGCTGACCGAACACGGCACTCTGCACCCGCGCCAGGTCAAAATCCCCGGCATTATGGTCGATTGTGTGGTCGTGGCCGAGCCGCAGAACCATTGGCAGAGCTTCATCGAGCCGTACAACCCCGGCTTTAGCGGCGAGGTGCGGGTTCCGATGCAGTCGATTGAGCCGCTGCCGCTGAATGAGCGGAAGATTATCGCCCGCCGGGCCGCCCTGGAGCTGAAGGCCAACAGCGTGGTCAATCTGGGCATCGGCATGCCGGAGGGTATCGCCCGCGTGGCCACCGAGGAGAAGGTGCTGGAGTATATGACTCTAACCGCCGAGCCGGGCGTCATCGGTGGGATGCCGGCCGGGGGGTTGAACTTCGGCGCGGCTACTAACACCGACGCGGTCATCGACCAGCCCTACCAGTTCGACTTTTATGACGGCGGCGGGTTGGATATGGCTTTTCTGGGACTGGCCCAGACCGATAAAGAAGGCAACCTGAATGTCAGCAAATTTGGGCCGCGCCTGGCCGGGGCGGGCGGCTTTATCAACATCAGCCAGAACGCCCGGCGGGTAGTCTTCATGGGCACGTTCACCGCTGGCGGCCTGGAGGTGGTTGTCGAGGAGGGCCGCCTGCGGATTGTCAAAGAGGGGCGGGTCAGAAAGTTTGTCGATCAGGTGGAACACGTCACCTTTAGCGGAGCCTACGCCGTCAAGCAGCGGCAGCCGGTTCTCTACGTCACCGAACGTTGCGTCTTTTCCCTGACCGAGGAGGGCATGACGCTGATCGAGATTGCGCCGGGCATCGATGTGGAGCGGGATATTTTAGCCCATATGGATTTCCAGCCGGTCATCAAA
>CAZWZZ010001396.1:0-1586 GCA_964638395.1 uncultured Caldilineaceae bacterium | reverse complement strand
CAAATTAGACCCGCAGGCCAGGCTCAACAGGCCCAGCAGGGTGATGGTCATAATAATCGAATACCTCATATACACATAGCTCCTTCTAAAGACTTGTCCAAAAATAACTTCGACACGTGGAAAGAGATTAGAGATTGGGAGATCAAGAGAGTGGATAAACATAATCTCCTAATCTCTAATCGCCCAATCTCCATAACCGCAAAGTTATTTACAGACGACTCCGAAATAAATTTGTTCCCGGCGCACATTATACCAAAGGCGTCAAGGGCGGGCCAAACCGAGCGGCACGGATCAATTGTAAAAATTGACACAATGGACAGAGTGTCGCATGATAGCCTCTTTTACGGCAGTTAGCCTAATCAACTCAAGGAGCATTTTAATGAAACGTGCCGATGAAGCCACAGCGGAAGGTATTCTTTTTACCGATCAATACCAATTGACGATGGCCCAGCTCTATTATAAGATGGGGCTACACGAAAAAGAGGTGCAGTTCGATCATTTCTTTCGGGATTATCCCGATTATGGGGCGCACCGGGCCGGGTACTGCATCAATGCCGGGCTGGAGTGGCTGGTCGATTGGATGAAGCGGGTCTACTTCCGGGAGGAAGACATCGCCTATCTGCGGAGCCACACCAACCGCACCGGCGAACCGGTTTTCGACGCCGATTTTCTTGATTGGCTGGCCACTCTGTCCCACACCCCGTTTATGCAGCTCAAGATGCGGGCCATTCCCGAAGGGCGGGTGGTCCATCCCAACGTGCCCTTGACCGTCATTCAGGGACCGCTGGCCATCGCCCAGATTTTGGAGACGGCCCTCCTCAACCAGCTCAATTACCAAACCTTGATGGCCACCAAAGCCTCCCGTATTCGGGAAAGCAGCCGGGGGCAGTTGATTTTGGAGTTTGGCGCTCGGCGGGGGCACGCCAAGGGGGCCAATGCCGGCACGCGGGCGGCGCTGATCGGTGGGGCCGATTTCTCCTCGAACACCGGCGTCTCCCATCTGCTAGGGTATCCCCCCAAGGGAACCCACGCCCACAGTATGGTTCAGGTGTTTATGGCCCTCGGTATGGAGGAGGTGGATGCTTTCCGGGCCTACGCCGATGTCTACCCGGATGATTGTCTGCTCCTGGTGGATACCATCAACACCCTGGAAAGCGGCATCCCCAACGCCATCACGGTCTTTGAAGAGCTGAAGCGCAAAGGATACCAGCCGGTCGGCATTCGCCTCGACTCCGGCGACCTGGCCTTTTTGAGCATCCAGGCGGCCCGGATGTTGAACGAGGCCGGCTTCCCGGAGACGACGATTGTCCTTTCTAACGATCTGGATGAGTTGACCATCTGGCAGATCATCACCCAGATTGGGGAGGAAGCGCCCCGCTACGGCCTGGATGCCGATCATTTGATTGGCCGCTTGACCTACGGCGTGGGCACGAAGCTGATCACCTCCGACGGCAACCCGGCCCTGGGGGGTGTCTACAAATTGGTAGCGGTGCGGAATGGGGGAGATTGGACCCCGGCCATCAAAATCTCCGAGTCGGCCAGCAAAACGCCCAATCCGGGCCACAAACACGTCTGGCGCATCTACG
>CAZWZZ010001395.1:0-1589 GCA_964638395.1 uncultured Caldilineaceae bacterium | reverse complement strand
ACCGGCTACATCGACCCGGCGGGGGTGCTGCAAACGATCCCCACCGAGCAGGCCGAGGCGCTGCGGGAATTTAGTGACGAAAGCGGGGCGCTGGCCGCTCTGGAACAGGGGGAAATCGAAAGTTACTACGTCATCGCTGCCGATTATGTGCAGAGCGGGCAGGTGACGCAATACAGCAACAATCCCCAACTGCTGTCGGGGGCGGATGATGTCATGCAGCGCATGCTACGCCAAAATCTGCTACACCGGATCGACGATCCGCGCCTGGCCCACCGCCTCGGCGACCCGGTCAATCTGGTGCGGACGGGAGCGCCGCCGCCCGCCTTGACCTTCATCCCCAGCGAGACCGATCTCAACCGCCTGGCCGCCGCCGGGCTGGTGCTGCTCCTTTTCGCCTATCTCATCAACGTCGGCGGCAGCCTCATCCTGCGGGCGCTCCAGCGGGAGGTACGGGCCAGAGTGTTGGAGGTGTTGATCGTCAGCGCCACGCCGGAGCAGTTCATCGGTGGCAAATTGTTGGGCTTGACGCTGTTGACCCTGATCCAGGGTATCCTGACCCTCGGCGTCGGGGCGCTCGTCTACGGGCGGGACGGCGCGGCCTTTGGCCCCTCGGCGCTGCCTGTTGCCGCCGTCGCGCTCAGCCTGCCCTACCTACTGTTGGGCTACGTCACCTTCTGCGGCGGGTTGATGGGCCTGGCGACGATCTGGCCCAACCTGCCCGAAAGCGGCACGCTGCTGGCCCTCGTCCGGCTGGCCATGTTCACCCCCCTCATCGGCGTTCTGTTCATCATCCCCGACCCCAACGGCCCCTTCGCCACCTTTCTGACCCTCTTTCCCCCTTTCGCCCCGATGCTGATGCCCTTCCGCCTTCTGCTGACCACTGTGCCCCCCTGGCAATGGAGCCTCGGCCTGGTTGGCCTGCTTCTCTCGGCCGGCTTCACCGTCTGGTTCAGCGCCCGCCTGTTCCGCATGCAAAGCCTCCTGACCGGGCGTCCTCCCTCGCCGGGGCGCGTGTGGGCGGCGTTGCGGGAATAATCGTCGGCACGATCGGGGACACGGAAGCTACCTGTTCTCCTGTTCTGGGTCTGTCCCCAATTTTAGGGGAAGCATCCCGAGTGATTGGAGCGGAGCGGAAATCGTATCGAGGGGTGCGGGTTGGCCAAGACCTCTCCCGTTCGCCGCACCCCTCGATACGCCTCCGCCTGGCTTCGGCTACTCGGGATGCTTCCTCCTGAAATCTCGCCTAATTTTAGAGACACACCCTCCTGTTCTAGCCAAATTTACAAGGTAGGTAAATGGGGTTATAATGACGGGCAACTGTCCGCCAGAAAAGGCGCGACGGATGAGTCACCGTAAAATTCCACAGGTAGAGTCGTTCATAGAGTATGTTGGGCGTCCCAACGTCACAGGAAGTTGGGGGCAATGCTTGTAAGAACGGCAGGAAAGGAGGTGAAAAGCACGTTATTTCCTAACAAGTAAAGCCCGGTACAGAATCTTTGCTTCAAGACAACAGTTTACCAAACACAAGACATATAGAAAGGAATTCACTATGAGCGCAAAAAAAATCTTGATGCTCGTCGGCGATTACG
>CAZWZZ010001394.1:883-1590 GCA_964638395.1 uncultured Caldilineaceae bacterium | reverse complement strand
TGCCTCCCCCTTCTCCGACATCCACACCGTCGTTACCAACAGTGACTCCAACGCCATCACCGACAGCGACAGCCTCGCCAACAACTCCCCCCATTGTCATTGTAGCGACGGCAACCCCCGCCCCCACCCCAACCTACACTGTACCGTCGCCACCGTCACGGACGCCAACGCCACCCCCGGTTCTGCCCACAGGAACATTTGACTTGCTCGCGCCGTTATCGTTGGATGATCCTTCTTATGGCCCGACCGTTTTTGAGTGGGTCTGGATGGGCGATTTACCGCCCGATTATGGCTTTGAAGTGCGGGTTTGGCGGGAGGGAGAGCCGCCCGCCGGCGTTCACAATGCCGTCTTGGACAACCGGGCCGGGGTCATCGAGCAAATCGGCCAAAATCATTATCGACTTCGATCTGAAATCGGTCAAGCCGCCGGGGTCAAGGGGCGCACCGGCGAATATTTATGGAGTGTTGGGGTGGTGCAAATCGAGCCGGATTATGCCGACTTAGGGTCTGCTTACTGGGCTACTCCGGCTCGCCTTCGTTTTGAAGCAGGTGGAAGTAGCAGCAGTAGCGGGGACGATAACGGCAACGGTACAAGCAGCGGTCCAACAATCCAATAACAACTTTAGGCGTTATTTTTATGGCGGATTAGGGAATGTAGCGATACCCCAACCCACGATGGGTTTGAATAATTTGATCGGCTTCAGTAT
>CAZWZZ010001394.1:0-873 GCA_964638395.1 uncultured Caldilineaceae bacterium | reverse complement strand
GCCCGTAGTTTCTGGCGAATATTGCTCATAATCCGATCAAGATTATCATCGTCAGGGCCAGGATCATACTCCCTCTGCCAAATAACCTCGGCACACACCTCTCGGCTGCATACCTCGCCAGCCTGTTGATAGAGGCAATAAAGCAAACGTAGTTCATAAGGGGTTAGATTGAGAGGCTGGTGATCCAGAAAAAAAGTCATGATTTCCGGGTTATAATTGAGCCGGTTATTCATCACATCCGTCGGATCGGGATCATTGAAGCGTAAGAGCGGCAGGGGCGCTCCCAGGCCAATTACATCATCATGCTTGAGGAGGTGGGGCTGGCTAATACGGTATTCATTGACAAATGTGCCGTTGGCGCTGTGGTGATCGTAGAGTAGATAACGAGGGCCATCCTGCACGATTTTGGCGTGAAGCCGCGAAACGATTTTTTGTTCAGGTTGGGCAATGACGATATTACACGTCGGCGCTCGACCAATGGTACAAAGCGGACTGTCTAAAATAAATTCAGATGGGGTGATATTTTCTTGTAAACGCAATAGCCCCGCCTTTTGCTTGATAGGGGGAGGCGGGGAGTGATTATTTGTCATTTGCTCCTATTTCCTCTATGCTCAATGCTGTAGATAGCCTGGCCTAAATCCAAAGAGACGTCCGGGACGGGTGCTAATCACCGCTCTGCCCTCGTGCCCACGCTCGGACGTGGCGCAGCCAGGTGGTGCGTTTCTGGTGTTGGCTGGCTTAAACAAACACTGTCAGAGCGGTACCGGTCACGGCAGGCAGGGCTGTACTCTCGATCTGTTCCTGATAGGCATCCTCAACCAGGGTGAAAATCGTTACGCGAGTGCCATCATCCATTACTCCTCATCCTTAGAG
>CAZWZZ010001393.1:0-1591 GCA_964638395.1 uncultured Caldilineaceae bacterium | reverse complement strand
CAGTATAAGTTTTGCGTCTTCGGTGGGCATGGTTCATTCACTTTCCATCAAAGTTGAATCAATCCAATCGGCTATTAATAAATTATACGCATCAACGACCAATAAATCATCATCTTCAACTGCCGGATCAGGCAGGAAACTCTGTTCGGAGATACGATTGGTTCTGACCAAAATTTTCAACACACACTGTTTAGTCCGGCTGGCGGCCACTAGCTTTCGTTTCGCTTCCTCAAGAGACTCATCCGGTTTCTGTATCTTAACCGAAACCGGCTTTCCGGCTACGTGCTGCCGCAGGAAGCCATCGATGCCTTTGTTACGCTGCACCGGCACGGCGTCGATGCTCTCCAGGAGGCTCATCTCGAAGCGGCTTTTCTCTAAATAAGCCCCTTGTCCCTTTTGTAGCAGGGCCGATTCACTTTTGATCGGATTTTGAAGCCGCTCTTTGGTCACTTGAATCGCGGCTGCGGAACTATCAATCCCGATAAAATTTCGGCCCAACGTTTGAGCCGCCACCAGGGTGGTACCGCTGCCACAGAAGGGGTCCAAAACGGTATCCCCCGCCGCAGAGGCTATCTTCACGATGCGTTCCAGAAGCAAGAGAGGTTTCTGGGTTGGGTAGCCGACTCGCTCTTTGGCTTTGGGGTTGAGGTAAGGAATGGTCCAAACATCTGACAGGGGAACGCCCTTTTTCTCGTCACCCAAGACAACCTCGCCGGTTTCGTCCCGGTCATAGACCGCTTTGCCGTTGCGATCCCGCTTGCGGCGCTGCAAAATTTGGTCAACGTTGGTCGTCGGCGAGTAATCGGTGTAGAGGGTGTTGAAGGTGAAGGCGTCAGTTTTACTGTAAAAATAGATATTTTGATGACAGTTCAGCAAGCCCTTCTTGGCGTTCGACCAGCGTTTGTAGGCCCAGATAATTTCACTCTGAAAGTTTTGGGGGCCAAAGATTTCATCCAAAAGGACACGCAGGTGATGAGAGGCGGAGCGGTCGCAATGGAGAAAAATAGAGCCGGACGGACGCAAGAGCCGCTGACATTGAGTGAGACAGGCCCTCATAAAAATCAGGTAATCCTCCAGCGAGGTCCACTGGTCGGAAAATTCATACAGTTTAGAATTGTCCCTGGTTTTCAGGGTGTGTGACCGCTGCGTAAAAAATGGCGGATCGAGATAGACAAGCTGGACACTGTCCGGCTCAATACCGTTCAGTTTTTCAAGACAGTCGCCGTGAAGTAACATCATTCATCCCCCTGTCGGGCCAAATTTTCGGCAGCAATCTCTTCCAAAATCGCTTTTAGGTCGATGTCAGTAAAGCTCTTGATAAAGCTCCACGCCTCATCACCCGCATAATGTTCTCCATCCAGACCGGCATACAAGGTTTTTATCGTATCCTGGATACGGATCGCCTGTTGGCGGTTGGGATAGTAAAACATGACCCGCACCGGTTTGTAGCCCTGTTCTTTGATAACCTTAGCCCTGGTATGTTCTTTGGTGATGTGATCGCCATCGGTGGTGGCATCCCGCCATTTTATCTCGAAGGCTTGATCGTCAACCAGACAGTCGATTTCAAACGTTTTAGGTCGCCGTCCAAGAC
>CAZWZZ010001392.1:0-1595 GCA_964638395.1 uncultured Caldilineaceae bacterium | reverse complement strand
ACCACGTACTTTATGGGTATCATTCAAGGTTTGGGCTAACGTTTTGATGACCTCACCGGGGTTGATCGTTTGTTGGCACACTTGCCTTAACTGCTCTACAAATGCCCGCCGTTCGGGATAGGGATTGCGACTATTTTCAAAGGCCAATAAAAAAGACCAAAACGCGGTGAACACACCCGTCTCAATCAAGGCTATTAACATCATCGCGGCCATCGCTTCTAACCGAATTCGCATCTGAGTTTGATCGTCAAAAGGGCGATTGTAGATGTTCATATCAAGATAGATCTTTGTCATTCCCCTGGCCCTGACTATAACAATGAAGATAGTGAGATTATAGCGGATGATAGAGTCAGGAGCAAGACTCGGTCACGGGCAGCCCCACCGACCCGCGCAGCCTGCACCGGTATGTCTACGCTTTCGGCAACCCGGTCAACTACACCGACCCCAGCGGCTTGATGCCCTTTGGCAGTCTGGGCTACCTCCAGCGAAACGAGCCACCGGCCCAGCGCCCCAACCGCAGCTACAGCCCCCGTTCAGTTACCCAGATAGGCTACAGCAGCCCGGCCACGGTCAATCGCAATGGTTTCAACAGCGCCCATCTGGGCCAGGCCGACCTCGGTTTCACGCCGCCCAACCGCTCGGTCAATGGTCCCGAGGGACAAAATTGGCAAAGCCAGAGTGATCCCTATACTAAACAACAGAGCCAGGGCCACCGCCCCCGCACCTGCGGGCTGGTTGATATTGGCAGTGGTTTGTGGAGTACCATCGTCAACGGCAATCTTCTGGAAGAAGCCTTTGACTTTACCATGCACGGCCCGGAACTGGCCTTGATGCTGATGCCGATGGAAGCCTGGCATCTGGGCTTCCAGATAGTGATGGCCTTCAACCCCTACGATTATGTGATGGACATTGGCTCCTTGTTGACCGGCAGCGATTGGTTGACCGGCGAGGCATTGACCGATTTCGATCAGGCGGCGTTGATGCTTGGGGTGTTCACCGGCATCGGGGATGAGTTGC
Organism: uncultured Caldilineaceae bacterium; assembly: GCA_964638395.1. GTDB lineage: Bacteria > Chloroflexota > Anaerolineae > 4572-78 > J111 > CAZWZZ01. The sequence continues at coordinate 578 of CAZWZZ010001392.1, read as the reverse complement.
TCAAGATTGGCAAGAAGGCGATGCAAGTGGAGAAGGTCCGCGAGACGGCCTCGGCTTTCAAACGGGGTAAGAGGCTATTTGGCGAGGGATTGGCACGTCTGGCGAAAGGGCTAGACGAGGTGGGTGCCTTAATTAAAGAGAAAGGGGTCCGTGAAGGACTATTGGAAGCTGGTCAGCGAGCCATCAGACGGACAGCAGATTTCTTCGGCGGCAAGGCCGATGAGGTGTTTGCGTTCGGGGATGACTTTAGTAGTGGCTCGAAGCCAATTTTCAGGAAGAGTGGGCCACCGATCCGTAAAGCGGTGGACACCGTTCAATCCAGTTCCAAAAAACGCACCTTACTGGATCGGATTGGGGGCCGTCAGACGCTCAAGGATCGGGTTGACAAAGTCGTCAAGGCCAGACAAGCTCGAAAGAGAATCGATGGTCGTTTGAACACAGTCGCTCGGGGTGACTTTGGCGATACCGCCCGAACTGCACGCAAGAAATATGATGCGGCTATCCAAGCCCAAACGAAACGAACTCCGGTTCAAGCAAAAAGATGGATGAGCCAAACCGAAGGTGGGAAAGAAATATAT
>CAZWZZ010001391.1:0-1598 GCA_964638395.1 uncultured Caldilineaceae bacterium | reverse complement strand
GTCGGGTATCATCACGAAAAAGCCAATGCCAGAGCCTTAAGAGGCGAAAATGTAGTCTATGATTGGTCGGCAGCCGGGCCGGAAGGCACGCAATTTTACCAAACCTCCGTCTCCCCCTTGAAAGATGCCCGGGGAGAAATCATTGGCGTCGTGGGGGTGGGCCGGGACCTGACCGAGCGCCGCGAGATGGAGATGGCCCTCCAACAGGAGCGGGATTTTGCCGAGAGCCTGATTCAGACGGCCCAGATTATCATCCTGGTTCTCGACACCAGGGGGCGGATCATCCGTTTCAATCCGTATCTCGAAGAGCTCGCCGGCTACCGCCTGGCCGAGGTGCAAGGGAAAAGTTGGTTTGCCACCTTTTTGCCGGAACAGGAGCAGGCCCACGTCCAAAATCTATTTTCACAGGCGCTCGATAACGTCCAAACCTACGGCAACGTTAATTCTATTGTCACCAAAGATGGCCGCCACCTGGCCATCGAGTGGTATGATAAAACGCTCAAAGATGGTCAGGGTCAGACGGTGGGGCTGTTGGCCGTGGGGCGAGACATCACCGAACAGTTGTCGGCCCAGCAGATGTTGAAACAGCGGGTCGAGGAGCGAACCCGCGAGCTATCGACGCTGCTGGAAATTTCCGGAAAAATCATTTCGACCCTGGAGTTGGAACCGCTGCTGGATTTGATCCTCGACCAGTTGAAAAATGTGGTCGATTACACCCAGGCCATTATCTTCGGGCTGCCCTCTCAAGCCTCCCAATTCATCCTGTTGACCGCTCGCGGCGTTCCCGCGCCAACGGCCACGCTCCGGCTACAGTTCTCTGAGGAGAAGTTGCAGGTCAGCCCCCAATCTTTCGATCACCATGGCCCGCTGCTCAACGGCGACATTGATGATAACTCCCCATTGGCGGCGATGTTCCGGAGGATCGCCGGCGGGGGATCGGCGGAGGCTCCGTCCCCTCGCTCCCAGATGGTTGTGCCGTTGGTGGTCAAAGATCGGTTGGTCGGTCTGCTCGGCTTCAGCCATGAGGAGGCCAACCATTACTCTCGCCACGAAGCCGACCTGGTGTCGGCCTTCGCCAGCCAGGTAGCCGTGGCCATCGAGAATGCCCGGCTCTACTCCCAAACCCGCAAACATCTGGATGAATTGGAAACCCTGCTGACGGTGCAACAGGCCATCACCAGTCGCCTGGACCCGGCGGACGTTCTCCAGTTGATCGCCGACGAAGCCCGGCGGCTGACGGCCACCCACTTGAGTATGGTCTATCTGCTCGATGATGACCATCTACAAATCGCCGTCTTTTCCGGCGATCCAGGCCCCGATATATCGGTCGGCTATAAATTGCCGCTCGACGGCTCCGGGGCGGGGCTGGCCATCCGGTCGGGGTTGCCGATCTTGACGCAGGATGCCCAGACAGATCCTCGGATTTATGCCGACGTTGCCCGCCGTCTGGGTATCCGCGCCTATCTGGTGGCGCCGCTTATTTCAGTCTCCCGGCCCATTGGGGCCGTGGCCGTGGCCGATAAGGAGAAAGGTCAACTGGATGCCGATGACGAGCGGGTGGTGATGCTGTTGGCCTCCGGGGCGGCCATTGGCCTGGA
>CAZWZZ010001390.1:0-1601 GCA_964638395.1 uncultured Caldilineaceae bacterium | reverse complement strand
CCACTCCGTTTCGCGCTACTCAGGATGCTATCTCCTAAAATTTGGGACGCACCCGTCGCTCGCTTCGAGGTTGCCAAACCAGGCTAACGCCGTCCCTTTTCTAGTTCTTGGTCACTTGTTGCGATTTCTGCGCCGTCGGATTACAATCGGAGGCTGTTGTCCGATCAGCGTACCGGTGAAGATAACAATGCCTATGAACTATCGACGTACTGTTGAGCAATGTTAGGTTTGGCTTAAGACAAAGTAATGCTGCGAGAAAAAATCTCACAATCAATTAGGAGGCGGGACGTTCCGGTGGTAAAATAGAAAAAACAAGTGATTTTTTCTCGCAGGGGTAATAATGCTAATTCGATTTGCCGTACAAAACTTTCGTTCGTTTTATGAGGAAGCGGTTTTTTCGATGCTGCCGGGGCGTATGCAAAAACACGCCCACCACATTATCTCGGCGGAAGGAGCGCAGGGAATTGATGTGTTACGCACCGGGCTGCTTTACGGGGCCAACGCTTCCGGGAAATCCAACTTAATCAAAGCGATGGATTTTGCTCGTGATTTTATTTTGGATGGCACAAAACCAAAGCAACGGATTCGCGTAGAACCGTTTCGACTGAAAAAGGAAGCCTGGCAACAGCCATCCCGCTTTGAGTTTGAGTTTGTCAGCAACGGCCAAGCCTATGCTTACGGCTTTGTGGTTGACCGCCATCGTGTCCACGAAGAGTGGCTGTATCTAATGGACAAACAGAAAGAGGTCGCTCTCTTTGAACGCACCGCCGACTCGGAAACTCAGGCCGTTATTTCTTTTCCAAATCCGAAACTCCTGCCAACCCAGGATGAACAATTCCTGCAATTTGTGGCCCGCAGCACCCGCCCGAATCAATTATTCCTGACGAAATCTGTGGAAGATAATCTAACTGATTTTGTGCCGGTTTTTGATTGGTTTGATGGCACGCTCACAATAATTTTCCCTGAGTCCAGAGCAAGGGGTATTCAAGTATTGATTCTCAATGATGAAGATTTTAGCGGCTCTTTATCAAAATTTCTTTCAGCTATGAACACAGGTATTGATAAAGTTTGTCTCGATAAGGTAGACGTTGATACAATTCCTGTTCCTGCTGATATAATTTCGGATATTTTGGACGATTTGGATAAAAATGAGGGTGCAGTGTTAGATACGCCCCACGGGGGAAGATATATCATTGCCCTTGACGAGCAGGGACAGTCAGAAGTTCATTCTCTTAGCACGATGTATCATTTAGATAACGACGCTGAAATTACATTCGATGTTTTTGAAGAATCTGACGGAACACAGCGGTTATTCGATCTGTTTCCCATTTTAAATTCTGCGGAAAGCAAAGTGTTTATCATCGATGAACTGGAACGCAGCCTCCATCCGAATCTGGTGTGCCGCTTTATCGAATGGTTCTTGGAAAGCGACTCAAAAAGCCAACTGATCGTCAGCACCCACGAATCGACGCTGTTGGATTTGGAGCTATTGCGTCGGGATGAAATCTGGTTTGTCGAAAAGTCACCGGCCGGCAGTTCAACCCTTTACTCTTTGGAGGAGTTCAAACCTCGGGCCGATTTGGATATTCGGCGGGGGTATC
>CAZWZZ010001389.1:0-1607 GCA_964638395.1 uncultured Caldilineaceae bacterium | reverse complement strand
GCCATTGACCACTCTGCGAAGGTGGCTCACATTCGAGCGGCGATGGCGGAGGCTCGCGTGCCACAGGATGAGGCCGGGCCGGCTTGGCCGAGCCGGCCCGAGCTTGAGCAATGGCTGACAGGGGCGTTTTCGCTGACGTATGAGTTCGTTTGACAAGTTTTAGCGTTCTATCTGGCGTCTGGCGATCAAATCCCTAATTTATCCTTAATTATCGTCCATTTAAGCGTAATTTGCTCGTAATAAGTCGGCAACCCCTCATCTTTCCATTTATTACAATGACCGGCCCCCTCTAATTTATCGACCGTCACATCAAATCCGGCCTCCGTGTACATATCGATACTTTGTTCGATCAAAGGTACAAGTGAGTCCTCTGAACCATACAGAAAATAAAGAGAGGTGCGAGCATTGATGGCTGGGTCATCGCCAAACTCCTGCACCCGTTGCAGGTCAGCCGCGTTGCCGTTGACGTCATTTCCGCCACAATTAATCAGCATATGGGCCGGATATTGTCCCCCTTTTCTGGGGAAAAACATTCTAGTCCAGAACTCCGAGCCGCCCGAACCGGCGGAACCAATGACTGTATCGCGGCACACATTATAGGAAGCGAACATTTCGTCCAATACATCGGCCAAAGCCTGTCGATGATCGCCATTCTCATTATCCCACCAAGATTGTCCCCCATTCGGTGACTCAGGCGCTACAAAAATCCAGCCCTGATCATTGATAAATTTGGTTACATCATTATTAGGCTTGTTCCCAAATACCCACCAGGCGCTTACATCGCCGTGGACGTGAAAACTTAAGTAGGTGGGTGTCTGGGGATCATAATTGTCACTGACCACAACCGAGGCTTGCAAACCGGCCACGGTCGTCACATAATTGCCCGGGGCTAAACCACCTGACCCAAAAGTAGGATTACTGGCGACCGGCGCGGGGGTCGGGGTGGGGGTATTTGTTGGGGGCGGATTTTTTATAACCAAGGGGAGGTTGACGGTTGCAACGGGAGTAAAGTCGAGTTGACCGACGTTAGAGGGAAAAGGCAATACTCTACCATTGCCTGTTTCAGCCCTGGCCTCAACATTTGATATGGTCTCCGATAATGTATCTGTGGGTAAAAAAATCATTGTGGGCATCAGCATAATTATAAAGATGACAGTTAAGACTGCCCCGACACCAAGACGAAGTACTTTTGGAGTATTCATAGTCGAAATCCTTTCTTGAAATTTTTATACAAATGCCTGCCAGATGGTCACAATTTTTTGCCGAACAAATAACTCGACTTGTCCTGCTTCCGCTCGCCACGACTGTCTACCACAAATTGAACCGAGTTGGTAACGCCGAAAGCAGGTTTATTCACAATAGTTCCGTATAGCCGGTGATTATACCATTGCCGTCTACGACTCCCAAACTTATTTTTTCTGTGACCATCCTCTCTCGTCTGCGTCTCATCGTTTTATCCTCTGTGTGGGTCAATTCGTCCACCTATAATCAGTGCAAATCAGTTTATAATGCACAGCATTGAATGGGGGGAAATTTTAAGCTTTGACCGCGGCCAATCTCAATAACAAACAATTCACCACCCGCGCCGTCCACGCCGGAGAGCGGCT
>CAZWZZ010001388.1:0-1607 GCA_964638395.1 uncultured Caldilineaceae bacterium | reverse complement strand
CTGACCACTGACCCAAAGCTCCGATTTTTGGGATCATTATTTTTCTGGAACTCCCACAAATGAAAAGATGCCGCCGTATGTTGAAAGTACGGCAGCATCTTTTTTATGAGCCACGCAGTTGACACTTTTTGCTCAACGGCGTAACGCCTATTTTCAGTAGACCGCAGCATCCTGAGTAGACAGAGGAACGAGGTCGTATCGAAGGGTGCCATTACGATCTACTGATTTTGTCGAAACGTGATCGAAGGACCGGCTTACTGGTCGGCCTGCTCTCGCCAGCCCTCGACCCAGCGCATCGGGTTTGTCAAAATCAAGACGGCTGTCGCAATGGTCAGCAGAAGCGCCATCAGGTGGGTAATGTTGAAGTCGTTGGCCGTCTCAGTTTCAGGCGCGGCCTCGAGGCTAACAGCCTCCGGCCCGGTGGCGTCATCAATGCTGTACCGTTGCAGACCGTTACTCGTTGTGGCGTGAACGATCCCCTTGTTGAGGGCCAGGTCCGTCGCCAGGCCATCCAGCGGGGCCACTTGGGTCCACCCTTCGCCCCGATTCTCGCTCCGGTAAATGGCGTCCGGCGACAGACGGCTGCCGAGACCCTGCGCCGTGGCGATAGCCACCGAGCCGGGAACCGCTTCATCGACCGCCAGCGCCGTCACCCGCAGCGCCGCCCCTGGTGTCAGCGGTAAGCCTTCATTATATAAGGCCCAGTTTTGGCCATTGTCGGTTGAGCGATAAACGCCCATCGACGCGCCGCCGCCATAGAGTGTTGCTTTATCAGCCGGATCAGCGGCCAGGCTGATGAACGTCTCCGGCGTTTCCACTGCCTGCCACGTCTCGCCGCTGGTCACGAACAGCCCCTCGTCGGTCAAGGCGAACAGGCTGTCATTGGCCCCAAAGAGCAAACTTTTGACGTGACCATTGTAGAGGGAGGTGCCACCGACCAATTCGTAGCCCGGATAGCTTTTGTCTACCCGGTAGACGCCCTGCCCCTCCGTGCCCACGTACAGGCTGTAGGGGCGCATAGGATTGGTGGCGAAGGCGGTGACCGTCGGCAGCATGAGGTCGGCGCTGGCCGGCAGGTTGAGCCGGAACTGCTCCCAGCTCTGGCCGCCATCCAGGCTGCGCCACAGGTTGCGGGTATTATCCAGCAGCGAACCACCCAGCCCCCCGGCATACAGAATGGCCGGGTCGGCGGCATCGACGGCCAGCACGTTGACGCTCGTCTCCGGCCCCAGGCCGATGTTTTCCCAGGTGCGGCCATTGTCGCTGCTGCGGTAGAGACCCCCGGCCTCCGTCTCACTGTCGATGTTGGCATACAAGACCGCCTCATCCGCCGTGGTCACGATGCGCTCACCCCCGACATCGGCCAGGTCAACCCGGGCCAACCCTGCCTGCTCCTCCATATTGAGGACAAACAGGGTTCCCAGGATTAAGGTTACGGCAAATAGGCTCAATTTTATAATCAGTTTAAGGGTATGCGTGTTGTTCATCATTTTTCTCCCTGCTAACATTGTCGGTAGACCGCAGTATCTTGAGTAGGCGAAGCCGTCTCGAAGGGTACCGTTTGGAGCGGCTGCACCCCTCGATACGCCCTGACGGGGCTACTCGGG
>CAZWZZ010001387.1:0-1615 GCA_964638395.1 uncultured Caldilineaceae bacterium | reverse complement strand
GCACGGTGCGCCCCTGCTTCTTCCACGAGGCCATCGGCAACATCCGCCAGACGCCCCTGCCCGACCTGCTCAACCGGCCCGACAGCATTGCCTTCCGCCAAAACCTGGATATGGACAGTGACCCGATTTGTCGTAAGTGTGTCTGCTCGCTAAACTTACGGCCAACGGTGAAGATTGGGTAAAAGATCGGGAGGCAACCTAATGCCAACACCATTTCCGGGGATGGACCCTTATTTGGAACGATCAGGCGTGTGGAACCAGGTTCAGTTGACCCTGATAGTCGATATTCGTCGCTTTCTGACGCCCCGCCTCCGGCCTCGCTATCACGCTGCGATTGAGCAGCGAACCTATTTGGCTGTGTTGCCGTCGGCTGAACAGTTGGTGGGCATTCCTGATGCGTTGGTTGTTTCAGAGTCGCCGGGAGAATCGTTAGGTGGCGTTGCCGTAGCCACGAAAACCACCGTGACGCCTGTGGCGGCTATGTTACCCCAGCCGGAGGAGATCAAAGAGCGTTACTTGGAAATCCGCGATGTCGAAACAAATGACGTCATCACCGTCATCGAAATTTTATCGCCCAGCAACAAAATTGGCCGGGAGGGTCGAGAGCAGTATGAACGCAAACGGCTCAAAATTCTGGGCAGTTTGACCAATTTGGTCGAGATTGATTTATTGCGGGCCGGGCAACCCTTCCCGATGAAAATCGACGCTCAAAACGATTACCGGATCGTCGTCAGCCGCAGCAAGCATCGCCCTCGGGCCGATGTCTACCTGTTCAGCATCCGCCAGACCATTCCCGACATCCCCATTCCCCTCCGCCCCGGCGAGGAAGAGCCGGTTGTGCCTCTCAATAAAATCCTACATGACCTCTACGATCAGGGTGGTTACGATCTTATCGTCAATTATCAACAACCCGCCGAACCGCCGTTGTCAGAAATGGATGCGGGCTGGGTGACGGAGATTGTGTCACAACAGGACAACTGATGAGATCAGACGCCCTTTTCTACGAACTGTTTCAGACGGCCCCCCAGACCTTCTTTGAGTTGTTGCAAATTACGCCGCCCTGTCCCTACCGTTTTGAAAGCCTGACGGTTAAAAGCGCCGAAAAACGAATCGACGGCATACTCGAACCGGAGGTTGACGGAGAAACCATCTACTTCCTTGAAATCCAGGCGTATTTTGAAAACACCATCTATTGGCGAACATTACGAGAGACGGCCACTTACTTTGAACAACGTCCCCATTTGTGGGATAATGAGTGGCAGGCTGTGGTTCTCTTTTTGAAACAGACTCACAATCCCGGCTTTCGGACGCTTTCTGGATTGGCCTTTGGCCCGTCTCCCCGACTGATAGCAGTGGATTTGATTGAGTTACTGCCCCGTCTTGATGAGACCAGTTTGACGCTCAATGTGCTGCGTCCACTTATCGTCGACCACGAAACCGAAGTAAGAGACAACGTCCTGACCTGGGCCACCTCTATTCGACAGGCGACGGGGTTAAACGAGCCAGCCAAGCGGCGGTTGATTGCAATTTTGGCCCAGTTCATCGAACAAAAATTCAAAGCATTGACCTATAAGGAGTTAAGCCAAATGTTAGAATTGACCCCTTTGGAAGAAAC
>CAZWZZ010001386.1:0-1616 GCA_964638395.1 uncultured Caldilineaceae bacterium | reverse complement strand
AGGGTTACCGTTCTGGTCGGCCAGATCGACGGTCAGGTTGATGGTGTCACCCACTTCGTAGGTGTCTTTGTCGAAGTCAATGTTGGTGATTTTGCAGGTAGGGAGCGGCTCCGGAAGGTGACAAGACCATTTGTCGTAGGTCCAATGCCGCAAATCGGGCAATTTAGCGTAAAGATAGTCGCCCGGCGATGATGTCCAGGCCACATCCCGTCCTCCGGCAATGACCGGCACATCGTTATAACCGCCATAAGGGGCGTAAGCCCACGGGTCGATCTTCTTTTCTTTCAGTTTCCAGGCCATCAAGCTGGCGGCACTTTCCAACATCGGGTAGCTGGGGTCGGCCCAACTGAGCCACGGATTGTCACAATTACCATAGCAGCCCAAAAAGCCGATAGCCATCGAGCCGTGATTGTAACCATCGTGGCTGCCGATGACATCATCCCCACCGGCGCGGCCTTCGTAGATGACGCCGTTGGGGTCGATCATATAGTGGTAGCCGACATCGCCCCACCACAACACGTTGGCGTGGTAGTTCCAGACGGAGCGGACCCACCCGGCCCAATCGTGATAGGGGCCGGGATGGTTCGGGGTTTCGGTCTGGTGAATGATGATGTGCGTGACCGGCTCGTACTCCGGCGGAAAGTGGGGACTGTAGGGGCCATCGGGACACCCCCACTCGTATCGAGAGACGACGTAGGGCTTTTTGGGGGGGCAAATGTACTCGTCACCGGCGGTCTCGGCCACCTCGCTCATCTGCCCGGCGATGTCGCCGTCGGTCGGGCCTTGACTGGTATCGTTGAAAACCAACGTCAGACTGTTGAGCGTCGGGGATAGACCCGGCTGGGCCGACTCCAGGGTAACCCGAAATTGGAAGGCGGCTTCTTCGCTGCCGACCCAGATCAAATGGCCGCTGTGCAGATCATCCCGGACCGGGTAGAAGGCTTCGGGGCTGTCTAACCAGTCGCTCCAGGAGGCTCCGCCGTCGAGGCTGAGGCGCGTTTCCAGGGTCAGGGTGGTCTCTTCGGGCAGGTCGGCCTGCCACAGGGGGATGATGTCGGTGGTAAAGGCCAGCGGGCTGTCGATCACGTCCGACTCGTAGACGCCGGTCGTTTCATCGGCGCTGAGGGTCAACCCCTCGGCGGTAACTTCGAGCGCGGATCGTGTGCCCTGATTGGCGAAATACGTCCCATCTAACTGTGTCTCTTGAGACTCGACGGTCGTGCTGCCATCGGAAGCGGTCTGTACCGTGACCGTAAACTCAGGCTGTTGGCCAGTCTGGGCCGGGGGCATAAACGCCCCGGCCAATGGAGTGACCAGCATGATGACCAGTCCGGCGAACAAACTGCCGAGTAGCCATTTAAGGGAATGTTGCATAATGAAGCCTCCTCTTAACAGGGATGACGAGGGATGAAAATGGTTCGTTGGTCGTCATTTTTTTTAATCTTGAAACTCAGCTTAACATTAAGTGAAAGCTGTTTCAATGAAGCCACTGCGTAAATAATGTCGGTAATATCTGGGATTAAAAATTCCGTGGTAGTACGGAGGACCAGATTGGGGGTACATTGTTCAAACGTCCGTAAAACGTAAATCGCAAAACGTAAGCTATTTTGTCCCGT
>CAZWZZ010001385.1:0-1619 GCA_964638395.1 uncultured Caldilineaceae bacterium | reverse complement strand
GCCATATCCTCCAACTCATCCTCGATGCGGAGCAGTTGGTTGTATTTGGCCACCCGGTCGGAGCGGGCCGGGGCACCGGTTTTGATCTGCCCGGCGTTCATAGCCACGGCCAGGTCGGAGATAGTCGTGTCTTCCGTTTCGCCGGAGCGGTGGGAGATAACAGCGGTCCAGCCGGCCCGTTTGGCCATTTCGATGGCGGCAATCGTCTCGCTCAGGGAGCCGATCTGGTTCAGCTTGATGAGGATGCTGTTGGCGGCTTTCAGATCGATGGACTTTTGCAGCCGCTCGACGTTGGTCACCAGCAGGTCATCCCCAACCAACTGCACCCGGTCGCCGATGGCCTCGGTCAGGGCCACCCAGCCGTCCCAATCATCCTCGGCCAGACCATCCTCGATGGAGATGATCGGGTATTGATCGACCCAGCCTTCCCACAGCTTGGCCATCTTCTCGCTGGTCAGGGTCTTGCCTTCAATGCGGAGATTGTACTTCCCATCCTCGAACAGTTCCGAGGTGGCCGGATCGAGGGCGATCAAAATCTGCTCGCCGGGGCTGTAACCGGCCTTCTGGATGGCTTCCATAATGACCTCGATGGCCTCATCGTTGCCCCGCTTCAGGGCCGGAGCGAAGCCGCCCTCGTCGCCGGTGTTGGTGTTGTAACCTTTCCCTTTCAAAACAGATTTCAAGGCGTGGTAAATCTCCGCGCCCCAGCGCAGCCCCTCGCGGAAGCTCTCCGCGCCGACGGGCATAACCATAAATTCCTGAAAGTCGGTCGTTTGCCAGCCGGTGTGGGCCCCGCCGTTGAGGATGTTCATCATCGGCACAGGCAGGGTGCGGGCGCTGACGCCGCCCAGATAGCGGTACAACGGCTGGTCGGTGCTTTCTGCCGCCGCTTTCGCCACGGCCAGGCTGACGCCCAAAATAGCGTTGGCCCCCAAACTGGCCTTGTTGGGGGTCCCGTCCAGTTGCCGCATAAAGGCATCGATCCCCTCCTGGTCGGTGGCGTCCCAGCCGTACAACTCCCCGGCAATCGTCTCGTTGACGTTGGTCACAGCCTTTTCTACACCTTTGCCCACGTACCGGTCATCATCCCCGTCACGCAGCTCGAGGGCTTCGTGAATACCGGTCGAGGCCCCCGACGGTACGGCGGCCCGGCCAAACGAGCCATCATCCAATACCACTTCGACCTCGACGGTCGGGTTGCCCCGGGAGTCAAGGATTTCACGTCCAACAACTTGCTCAATGAAACTCATCTCACATTCTCCTGAAGTTACATTTTTATTAAAGAAAGAGGGTGTTTTGACACTCACCGTGGGTGAGCGAAGGATTAGCCTTAATCTTACACGTGATTACCAACTTGGGCAATCTGCGTAACATCTAATTTAATCCCGACGCCTCTATCGAAAGAGATTTAACTTTTTTCTGTTTCCGACTACAATGAGGACATAACATCCTGATTTAATAGTTACACGCAGAGGTTCACAATGAACAGACAGAAAAATCCGGCTGCCAAACAGCCGACCGCATCACATTTGTCGCCAACGCAAGTGAAGAAGGGGAAAGTTGTCACCGCCGACGAAGCGGTGCGTATCATCCGGGATGGAGACACCGTGGCCACCGGC
>CAZWZZ010001384.1:0-1620 GCA_964638395.1 uncultured Caldilineaceae bacterium | reverse complement strand
CTGGGGGGATTTCTCGGCAAAAAACGCCTCGAAATGACATGCCTGAACAGTCACGTATAATGAAGAAAATCCCAAAGTGTGGTTCAAAACAAGACGACACTTTTTTGCTCGTCGGATTGAGCAAAAAAGCCACGCAAAACGTAAAACGTAAAACGTGAAGCGTCAGACGTTATTTTGCCGAAAGTCATCACGGTTTACGCCTTACGTTTTACGAAAAATATGGAGAGTGCTATGCCCACCGAACCCCAAACCATCACCCTGACCGTCAACCTCGGCGAGGAGACCACGCCGGCCGAGGTGAACCGGGCGACGACACAACTTTATCAAGATTTGCTAAAGAGCGACGCCGACCGTGTCGAAAAGCCCCGCAGTGATACATTGCAGAAAGGCGCGAAAGGGGACCCGATTACCGTCGGCCTCATTGCTTTGACCCTCGGCGTTCCGGCGGTGGCCGGGGTGTTCACCGTTTTGGACAGTTGGATCAGCCGCCGCCTCCTGGATTCGGGCAGCGTCACCCTCAAGCTGCCCAACGGGGCCGAGGTCACGGTTCCGGCTTCGGCTTCGATGCCGGAAGATGAGCGAAACGCCCTGCTCGATAGCCTGGCCGCGCAGCTCAAGAAGCATAGCCAGGATTAACGTAGCACAGGCTTGCATCAGTCTGCGCCGAGTTTAGAATCATCCGGCGTAGGGTCGAGGCATCTTCGGAACGGCGCTTGGTTTCCAAACGTATCGCCACCGAGATGCCTCGATCCTACAAAACCCGGTTTTTGGGAATTACAAAGTTAGCTTTATGATTCCGCAATAATCACGACCCGAAGGAAAAATAAAACGACGTGACCCACAAAAAATACGCCCTCATCATCGGTAACAACCAACACGACGACCCGGCCTGGCACGATCTCAAGACGCCGGAACTGGATGCCGCCGCGATGGCCGCCGTGCTGGAAGACCCCCAGATTGGCCGTTTCGACCGGGTAGAGACTCTGGTCAACGCCTCCGTACAGGCGATGCGGATCGCCATTGCCGAATTATTCGACGTCAACAGCCACAAGCCGGATGATCTGCTGCTGCTCTACTTCTCCGGCCACGGCGAACTGGACAATCAGAACAATCTCTATCTGGTCGGCAAAGAGACGCGGCAGGGAGCGATGGTCCGGGCCACCGGGCTGCGGGCCAGCTACATCACCGACTTTATGGATGGCGCTCGCTCCCGGCGGCAGGTGATTATCCTCGACTCCTGCTACAGCGGCTCATTCGGCCAGAGCGCCAAAGGCAGCGTCCCGACCAAAGAAATTTTCGGCGGCTATGGCCGCCACGTCCTGACGGCCAGCGAAGCCCTGCAACTCTCCTGGGAGGGGGATGAGGCGCTGGGCGTGGTGGAGAACTCCTTTTTCACCCACTTTCTGGTCGAGGGGCTACGCACCGGGGCGGCGGATCGGGACAACGACGGTCTGATCCACATCGACGAGCTGTATGACCACATCCGGGAAGGTATGGCCAAACAGTCCCGCAAGCAAACGCCGCTCAAATTCTCCTTCGAGGCCGCCGGGGACCTCATCATTGCCCGCAGCCCGATCAGCCCCTTTCAGCGGGCGCGGGAGCAGGTGACCGCGGACATCG
>CAZWZZ010001383.1:0-1621 GCA_964638395.1 uncultured Caldilineaceae bacterium | reverse complement strand
GCCATCCATCCTCCGTTCCTGAGAACGGTTTCGGATGAACGAGTCGCACCAATGCAATTGCAGTGGAACGCTTAAGCTGGGCTTCCCACGCAAGACAGCCGGTAGTTTTGGTCAAGCCGTGTGCGTCCACTGAATTGCGGCGTTAGCCACTTGTTTCTTCAAGGTGATGGTGAAGAAAGATTATCCGCCTTCACCACACCGGTAATGAAGAAAAACGTCACCGTTCAAAGGATGGTTCATATCCCCAAGAAATTTGGTTGACAACGTCGTAAAACGTAAGGCGCAAAACGTAATGATTTTGACAAAATAACCGCTTACGTTTCACGTTTTTCGTTTTACGGGGTGACGTTGCTCAACCTGGCGGGAAAAAAAATGTCAACTTATTCTGAACCAGCCTCGGTTCAAACAACCTAATGACAAGGCGCTAATTTATAGGAGATACCGTGCTGCGGCGGCACAACCTCGCCAGAAACAGCCTGGCCGCGGGCGGCGGCGGCCATTCTGGCCACGACGTGACCAAAGTTGCGGGCCAAATCCTTACTCATCAGAGCCAAAATGATCGGCTGGGCCACCCGGTATTTGGGCGTTACTTCAAACCAGATATTGACCGTTGAACCGCTCCCCTTTGGCACGATATGCCACCCACCTTCCATCGTGGCAAAGGGAAAGGGGAATCCCGGTTCATCTGCCAAGAATTTTACATCAAAAATACGGGCTTCCTGATCATACCGGGTGCAATGCTCGGCCCACGTCTTACCCCGGTTATCAGTACATTGACGAACCGCATCGACACCAGGCTCTGCATCATTTCGCAAAATGACGGTAGCCAAATCCGGCGAATACGCTTTGATATTTACCAAATCAGCAACAATCGACCACATCTTGTTGGCCGGTTCCGGTGTGTCGATAGTGATACACAGTTGATGGGTGTCAATTTTGCCGGGCACAGCATAAACCTGACCAATGCCTCTGAGTTGGTTAAGGCCGAAGAACAGCACGATAGCGGCCACAATGAGCATGGCCAATATGCCGGCGCTATTCAATGCACTGAACGCCACAGAAATCACCACCACCGTCCCAAACACCCACAGAAAATCTGCCAGGCTAATCAGCATGGCGTGAAAAGTATTAATGGGAGTTCTGGTAGCCGTCCACACCAAACACCCGGCAAATCCTAACAGCCCGACCCCAAGAATCTGATACACAATGGGCGTGCCAATTCCAATCAAATCCGCGACGAATCTACTAAAGAGAATAAAGGTTAAACCGGATAAGGTCGAGAACACCGCATTGAACAACAGGGCTGACTTTAGAGCTTTTTCATTCATAATCTAATCTCCATATTATTTTGAACATCAACAAAATCAACTGATTGTGTCGTTATTTTAACCCGTTGATCAGTGCCAACTCAATGAAATGTACTGCCAAATAGCGCCAAATTTGTAATTTGCTTTGTGACAAAGCGTGGTTTTTCGTTCGAGGTAGCAAAATGGCCCGTAGGCTACTGCAAACCAAAAGTCTCCTCAGCCCACCCTCAGCGATGTTAGGGGTTCAAACAATGGTCACATTCAAGCGAATTTTGAGGCATCATCATGAAAGCGATAGTCTACACAAAATACGG
>CAZWZZ010001382.1:0-1622 GCA_964638395.1 uncultured Caldilineaceae bacterium | reverse complement strand
CGAAAAAGATACGATCACTGGAGACCAATTCATCCGAGGTCAAGATACGTTTGGTATCGAGACCGGCCTCTTTGACCGCGTTCCATTCCGCCTCGCTCTGGGGGGCCAGGCGGCCCAACATCGCCCCGCGCATGGCTTTGACGGCACAGGCCGCGGCCACGCCCTCCGGCACGCCGCCAATACCCATCAACATATCCGCCCCGGTGTTCGGGGTGGCAGCCACCAATGCCCCGGCCGTGTCGCCATGCTTGTGCAGAATGACCCGTGCCCCGGCTGCACGAATTTCATCGATCAAATCTTCGTGGCGGGAACGGTCCAGCACGATCACCTGCAAGTCACGCACGGCCATGCCTTTGGCCCGGGCCACCAGGGCCAGAGTCCAGGCCGCCGGGGCATCAATACACTCCGGTACCAGGGCGTCGGCGGCTTCGTAGTCAACCACAATTTTTTCCATATAAACGGCCGGTTTGGGCGACCACATCGAGCCTCGGGGCGAGACCCCCATCAGCGACACCGCCCCCGGATGGCCGTTGACGACCAGGCTGGTCCCGTCGATGGGATCAACGATGGCATCGACGGCGGTTCCGTACCCGGTTCCGACACGTTGGCCGGTGTCCAGTTGGGCGGTCTCGCCTAACCGATCCTCTTCACCGATCACGACACGACCATCAATATCCACGTCTTTTAAGGCAGAAGCCATCGCTTCGGTGGCGGCCCGGTGCGCTTCGTCTCTGTTGCCGACCCCCAGCCAGCGGCCGGCGCTGAGGGCCGTAATTTCGGTGACCCGGACTAAATCCAGACCAATATTGCGGGATGGTACTTCACTCATGAAACTCTCTCCTTTGAGAAGTCTGGCTCAGAAATTTTGTGCCCTACCTGTTCCACAGCTTCCAAAAAACCGGCGGCTTCCCAGGCCAGAATACCGCCTTGCAGGATGGCTAAATTTTTATACCCCTGATCCAGCAATGATTGGGCGGCTTTGGTACTGCGTCGGCCGCTGCTACATACCAAAACGACGGAACGATCCTGGGGTAGCTCCGCCGGCCCATTAATCAATATCTTGGGCAACGGGATAAGCCGGGCTTGCGGAATGTGGCCGCCCTTGAACTCACGCGGTTCTCGGACATCGACGATCAGGGGGGGGGATTGTTCGAGCGTTGTCTGGTGCAGGGCTTGGGCCGAGATTTCGGGTACATCGACGGCCTTTGGCGGAGTCAGGGGAATATAAAGATCGTCATAGGTTTGTTTGGGCAAGTTTTGACACTCTTTGAAGGCGCGTACTTCACATTCATAAATGCACACCGCCGGGTCGATGACGTGATAGAAAAGATGACTAATGACTTCATCTTCTTTTAGAAAATGATCGGCCCCGATTTTGGCATAAAACCCGGTCGATTTCATCACTTTCAAAATCGGCTTCTGGGTTTTCATAAAGAAAAGGTCGCCGCCCCGTTCCTGGCAGGTGCGGTGAATAGTTTCGAGCATATGAATGCCGCTAAAATCACATTGATTGACACCGTGCATCCGCAACAATAAAAAACGTTGATCGGGATGCTGTTCGAGATGCTTGAGCAGGGCCTCCTCGATGTGGCTGACCGCGCCGAAGTAAAGGTCGCCTGATA
>CAZWZZ010001381.1:0-1622 GCA_964638395.1 uncultured Caldilineaceae bacterium | reverse complement strand
AAGCGGCCACCACCTGCACGCCCAACGGCAACCCATTGTCGGCCACGCCGGCCGGTAGATTGACCGAGGGTAGCCCGGCGTGGGTCCAGGGCAGGTTCATGACCGGGTCGCCGGTGCTGTCGAGGGTGGCCGGGGCCGCGCCCGGCGCGGGGGGCGCAATCCACAAATCGAGGCCGTGGTCGATCATCAACGCGGCTAACTCGGCCCGTAGTTTCTCCCGACCGGCCCGATACGGCTCGATCTTCTCGGCAGGAACCTGCTGCCCCCGTTCGATCAGGTCGATGGTTTTTTGATGGTACAGGCCCGAAAAATCGCGGAACCATGCTTGATGCACCGAGGCCGCCTCCGCCGCCATCAGCGCCACGTGCCGCTCATAAATCGCCTCGAAATCGGCCATCATCGGGACAGCCCGAATGTCGAACCCGGCCTGGCTCAATTTTTCCCGAACCGCCTGGAAATGGGCCAAGCCGTCCGGGTCGGCCTTCTGTAAGTATGGCCCTTCCGGAAGGCCCAGCACGGGCCGGTCACTAACCTGGCCGGGGTCGCGCCACCCGTCGCAGAGCAGGCTGGCGACCAACTGCGCCCCGGCCACATCCTGGGTAAAAAAGCCGATGTGATCCAGCGAGGGGGAGAGAGGAATGACCCCCTCGGCCGAGATGCGCCCGTAGCTGGGCTTGAAGCCAACGACGCCGCAGAAAGCCGCCGGGCGCACAATGGAGCCGATAGTCTGTGTGCCCAACGTCAGGGGAGACAGACCGGCTCCGACCGCCGCCGCCGAGCCGCTGCTGGAGCCGCCCGGCGTATGGTCCGGGTTGTGGGGATTACGGGTCGGGCCGGGGGCAAAATAAGCAAACTCCGTGGTCACGCTCTTGCCCAGAATCAAGGCCCCGGCTGCCTTCAGTTGGCTGACGCTCCTGGCTTCGGGACCGGCCAAAATATCGGGCGGCACGCGGCTGCCGGCCTGGGTCAGAAAGCCATCGACGTGGAAAATATCCTTGACGCCGAGGGGCACGCCGAACAGGGGTGGGCGCGTCTCCGGGGTCGGATATTTTTCTGCCAGGGCCGCTGCCTCCCGCCGCAGCCGCTCGAAGCGGTTGGTTTCCGGGATAAAGGCCCGCACCTCTGTCTCCCGCTGCTCGAAGTGGGATTCCAGCCGGTCGATGTAGGTGGTCAGGCTCAACTGCCCGCTCCGTAGCGCAGTGGCCAGGGGCGCTAATTGGGTTTGGAGGGTATCGGTCATTATTTTATCCTTTGGAAAAATAAAAACTAAAGATAGCAAATTACGAGATAAGTGTCAAACTCAGTACCATAGCTATCTTGACAGCGGCCTGGCGAGCGTGCTAGGATGGGTAGCTGAACTCCTTAACGTCGAATTGGACAAGCTAAGGAGCGTGCATTAAATAAGTTCCTCAATTGCATGAATCAGGAGATTAGAGATGGGGAGATTAAGAGATTATTGGCAAGAATTTCCAAATCTCTAATCTCCACTCTCTTGATGAAATGTGAAACGTAAAACGTAAGTTCATTCGCCATTTACGTTTTACGATTTGCGTTTGTAACTATTCACCCTCATGTCATTTCGAGCGACCCATTCGGCTACGCTCAGGGCAGGCTGTTAGGAG
>CAZWZZ010001380.1:0-1623 GCA_964638395.1 uncultured Caldilineaceae bacterium | reverse complement strand
GTGGTGGTCGCGTAAGGACTGTAGGCCGCCCGCAGATGGTCGAGCAGATCGGCCAGGCCGGTGGGGATGCCGATGATCTCCCCCTGGTGCTGGTGGAGGTATTCGATGCGGTCATAAAATTGATCGAGTACCTGGCGGATGGGCCGCAAATCCCGGTCGGTGTGGCGGGCGGAGACGTTGAAAATAATCTCCTCGGCCCGGTCGATGACCTCGGCGGCGTCGTGCGTATCCTGATAGGCCAGCCGGGCAATCTGCCCGGCGGCATCGATCAGGCGGCGTAAAATGCCGGTTCTCTCGACGATACGAGCATAATATTCAATGTGAATCGAAGTCGGGGTGGCGTTAATCAAGCCTGACAAATAGGCCGGGCCGCCGATGTCCCGCAACTGCCCCCGGCGCTCCAACTCATCGGTCAGGGTCACCAAATCTGCCGGTTCCCGCCGCTCGTGCAAATCACGCACGGCCTCGTAAATCCAGCTATGCCGCTCGACGAAAAAATCATCCGGGTCCAGAAACGTCGAAACTTGCAAAATAGCGTCGGGATCGATCAACAAAGAGCCGAGAACGGCTTCCTCCGCTTCGACGTTGTGGGGCTGTAATTTATCCGGGACACTGTCCGGGGCAGGCGTCGCCATAAGAAATTACCTCGAATTAGAACGTGTGTTCTGGTAATATATCAAAAATATCAGGATTCGTCAATAATTTTTGGACATAAAAAAGGGTGCAGAACAGATTGCACCCAATTGGGATGTACCCTGACCACAGTCAGGGCAGAATCAATTGACAAAGGGACAGGGCGTTAGCGACCCTTCTTTTATAAGGACTGTATCAGGCCAAAATGCATAAGGACGGGACAGATACGGCCCTAACTTACTGCAATGGATGTTTAGTTCTTTGTGTCTAAATCATCCAAATCAAGATCGTTGATAAATTCGCGGAAGATAGACAAGCCTTCCTCTTCCTCTTTGGAGACGGGTTCGGTTTCACGATCCAACTCCACATCGTCCAGATTTGTCTCCGGAGTAATAGCCGCCATATCCATCACCTCTTCAGCCACAAAGAGGGGGGCGCTGACCCGCACAGAGAGGGCAATGGCGTCGCTGGGGCGGGCGTCGATCTCCATACTGTCGCCGCCAACATCCATAATGATCCGGGCGTAGAAGGTATCATTCTTTAGCTCGCTGACGATGACGTGAGAGATTTTAGCGCCCATCTCATCAATGACGCTTTTAAGCAGGTCGTGCGTCAGGGGACGGGACACCTCAACCCCTTGCAATTGGATGGTAATGGCATCAGCTTCAAATGGGCCAATCCAAATCGGCAGATAACGATCAGTATCCACTTCTTTCAAAACCACGACGCGATGCTGAGACATCAGACTGACACGGATACTATCTATTTTGACTTCTATCATTGTTACTCCCTCTAACATTCATGTAAAAACGGAGTTCCGGTGGATTATACCACATCCCAAAATCGCTTACAAGTGGCTATCGGCCTCTATCTGCCTGACTGATTATCAAATAGCTTTATCCCAAACAAAATTTGGGATAAAATTGGGATATTTTGGCTTAACGTTCAGATTCACCCTGTCATTTGGGATAAATTTGGGATAAATTTGGG
>CAZWZZ010001379.1:0-1623 GCA_964638395.1 uncultured Caldilineaceae bacterium | reverse complement strand
GTGCTGCGATCTACTAAATTTTTAGATACGTTCTACGTGACCGATGAAAATAACCGACGCTCAACTGAAACAAATCTATGCCCATGCCGCCGAAACCTATCCTTACGAATGTTGCGGCTTTTTGATCGGTGATTTTGCCGAGGGCGGCCTGGTGCGAATCGTGCGCCGGGCCAACAACCAGAACAAGGAACGTACCGACCGCTTCATCATCAGCGGCGAGGAGTTCGCCGAGGCCCAGATGGCCGCCGACGACGCGGAACTGGACATCATCGGCATTTACCACTCCCACCCCGACTGGCCCCCGATTCCCTCCCAGACCGATATGGAGAGCGCCTGGGAGGCGGTTTATTACCTGATTGCCTCGGTCCACGAAGGAATGCCGCTCAACACCACCGTCTGGCGGCTGGCCGATGAGGGCTTGCGGCGGTTTGTGGCTGTGGGGGTGGAGATTGTGGATGAAACGGAGTTAAAAAATGAGTGATCGAGATTTAGACCGCTACCTCCGCCAAACCATCTTCCCCGGCATCGGTGTCGAGGGACAGGAGAAACTGATGGCCGCCCGGGTGGCCATCATCGGCTGCGGGGCGACCGGGACGGTCATTGCCAACCACCTGGCCCGGACGGGCGTGGGCCATTTGACGGTGGTGGATCGGGATTTTATCGAACTGAACAACCTCCAGCGGCAATTGCTCTTTGATGAGCAGGATTTGGCCGACAATCTGCCCAAAGCCATCGCCGCCGAACGGAAGTTGCGGGCTATGAACTCCGACATCGAGGTGGAAGGCATCGTGGCCGACGTCAACGCCGAGAATATCGAGCGGCTCATCGAAGGAGCGACGCTGGTCATGGACGGCACGGACAATTTCGAGACGCGCTATCTGCTCAACGATGCCTGTATTAAGCAGAACATCCCCTGGATTTACACCGGAGTCGTCTCCAGCTACGGCATGAGCCAGACCATCATCCCCGGCGAAACAGCCTGCATCCGCTGCCTCTTCCGGGAGATGCCCGCGCCGGGCACGAGCGCCACCTGCGACACGGCGGGCGTCGTCGGGCCGCTGGTCAGCGCCGTGGCCAGCATCAGCGCCACGGAGGCCATCAAGCTCATCGTCGGCCAGGGAGAACTGAACCGGGGCGTCATTCATTTCGATGTGTGGTACAATACGTTCGAGCAGTTTGGCAATCAGGGGCCACAGGAAGATTGCCCGGCCTGCCAGCAACACAACTTCGAGTTTCTCACCCAGGAAAGGGGCGGCCAGATCGTCAATCTATGCGGGCGCAACGCCGTCCAGATTCGGCAGCCGGGCGGGGGCCACCTCAACCTAGCCGAGGTCGCCACCCGGCTGGCCCCCATCAGCAACATCAGCGCCAATAATGATTATCTGCTCCGCTTCGCCATCGACGACCACGACATCACCCTCTTCGCCGATGGCCGAGCCATCATCAAAGGCACGGAGGATGAGAGTGTGGCCCGGGGGCTGTATGCCAAATATGTAGGTTCGTAAAACGTAAAACGCAAAGCGTAAATCTGGTCGTTTGTCATTGTTCATTGCATCATTGTTCATTGCATCATTGTCAGGAGAGATCCCGTGGATTTAGGTATCAGAAACAAAATAGCCCTGG
>CAZWZZ010001378.1:0-1626 GCA_964638395.1 uncultured Caldilineaceae bacterium | reverse complement strand
CTCAACCCGGCCGAGGAGGAGCTGACCCGCGACTTTGGCCGGGTCTGTCTGGAGGTCCTGCCCGCCGAGACGCTGGCCTGCCTTGTTTTTGAGGCCGGACACAAATTAGGCCGGGAGTGGACGCTGGTCGTCTCCCGCAAGGGGCGGGCCATCTACCGCATCGAGGTGGAGGGCAAGGGGGCGCACGCCGGCAGCAACCATCACGAAGGAGCCAACGCCATCGTCCAACTGGCCCACATCATCCAACAGGTGGCCGACTTGACCGACTACGAGCGGGACCTGACCTTCAACGTCGGCACGGCCGCTGGCGGCACGGTCATCAACCGCGTGCCCCACTTCGCCAGCGCCGCCGTTGAGATGCGGACCTTTTCGCCGGAGATTTTCGAGGAGGGGCTGGCCAAAATGTTGGCCCTGAACGGAACCTCGACCATCCGTAGCGCCATCGGCGGCTATGATTGTGAGGTCAGGGTCCGAATTCTGGATCGCTCCGAGCCGTGGGGCAGCAACCAGGGCAGCGAGGGGCTGCTCCGGCTGTGGCAAACCGCTGCCGCCGACCTGAACCAGCGGGTCGTTCCCGAAGCGCGGGGCGGTCTCAGCGACGGCAACTGGCTGTGGGAACATTTCCCCACCGTCGATGGCCTCGGCCCCCTCGGCGACAATTCCCACTGCTCCGAACAGAGCGCCGATGGTCGCAAAGAGCAGGAGTATGTTCTGGCCTCCTCCTTCGTGCCCAAGGCGTTGCTGAACAGCGTGGCGGTGTTGCGGTTGGTGAATGGGTGGGGGTAAAGTTCTGGAAGGGGTCCTTTTTGACCGCTCCGCGCTGTTCAGCCTCAACGGTTGCTGCCCGCTGCCCGCTGTCGCCAGACCCTCCATCGCCAACAATTTGCCCCACCCCGATCAGCGGATTACAATAACTGCCCAAGAGGAGGATATAATGGACTGGACTTATTATTTTGATTTCCTCAACGAGGATGATATTCGTCTCAAAGGAACGCGGGTAGGCATTGAGACTGTGCTGGATGATTATCTTAACGGGGCCAGCCCGGAGGAGATTGCGGCCCGCTATCACTCGCTGACGTTGGAGCAGGTGTATGCGACGATCACCTACTATTTGGGCCATCAAGCGGAGATCGATGCGTATCTGGCCCGTTGGTTGGCCCACGCGGAGGCAGCCTGGCAAGAACAACAGCAGAATCCCTCCCCGGCGGTGAAACGTCTACGGGAGCTTAAGGCCCGCCGCTCACAAAGCGATACGCTGGCGGCATGAGCCAGATACGTTTTTTGATCGACGAGAACACGCCGCACGCGATTGGCGACCAACTGCGTCGCCGCCGTCCAAATTTAGTTATTCTGGCCGTGGGTGATGACAATGCGCCGCCGCTGGGGACGGCTGATCCTGACATCCTACTATGGCTTGAACGTAAAAACAGTTGCTTGATTACTCGGAACCGGCACTCAATGCCCCCTCATTTAAAGGCTCATTTGGCCGCCGGTCATCACGTTCCCGGCATCTTTACCCTCCGGCCCCGGGCCGCAATGGGTCAAGTGATCGAGGATTTGCTGTTGATCTGGGAAGCAGCCCAGTCCGATGAATATCAAGATCAAATTGTTCATATTCCCCTTTGA
>CAZWZZ010001377.1:0-1628 GCA_964638395.1 uncultured Caldilineaceae bacterium | reverse complement strand
TGGCTGAGTCGTAGGGTCGGGCCAAGATTTAAAATCGGAAGTTGAAGGTTTCTGGCAGCCAGGTGCGCCCGGTCAACCCGGTCAAGCGTAATAGCCTGTCACAAAAGGGGCGGCGGCCAGGGCTACCAACTGCTCATAGGCAGACTGGCGATTAGAGAGGCCATTGGTCAGGATACCGATGGCCCCCTGCTTCTGTTTGGTGTTGTATTCGTGAACCAGGGCGTCCATCGTCGGCCCCAACTCGCCGTGGTTTTCTAACATATCGGCGATGAGGGGCGGCAGCAGCATATTGGCCCCGCCGCCATAGCCCACTTTGCCCTGTGCATCGACAATGGCGCACCAGGCGCAGGTCATCAGCCCGACCGAGGTTTTCATCAGCCCCCCTTCCAGGCCGACGCCAAACGTGGCCCCGGTTTTGGTCAGGACATTCGTGGCCCGGTTGTAGGCCCCCTGCCGGGTCTGCTCCTCCCCCCAGGGTTGGTGGGGGATGTCGCTGCTGACGGCGGTGGAGATGAAGGAGGCTTCGGGGAAGGCTTTGGTCAAGATGGTCTGCACGGCGGCCACTTTGACCGGATTGGTTGAACCGATGGCGATGGTGATCTGCATAGCCAGAATTATAGCACGATTGCGGCTGAGTCCATAATCAGTAGACCGCAATCACACCCTTCGATACGACCTCGTGCCTCGGTCTACTCAGGATGCTGTGGTCTACTGATAATGTCAACTGGTGAGGCGGGGCAATCTTTACATAACTATTGATCCGAGGTTGCCGAGTGGCCTATTCGATGATATACTCTTATACGTGCGGCTAAAGAATGGCTGACACATTCAAATGTGACCTCTCCCACAGTAAAAGCGGTATCTGATGCCCAAGCGACGCGCCCAATGGAGGATGTGAGTGATGCTTGATGTCCAAGAGCAAATCCACATAGCCCGAACCTACGCCATCATCGGCCAAATCCACGGTCTTTTGGAAGCCTGGTTAGGTGAAATCGAACCCCCCGTCGCCGAAATTTTCGACCGAGGCGATTGGGAAAACCTGAGCCGTTCCCAACAGGACCGTATCCTGAACTTATTTGACGAAATCCCCTCGAAACACGTCTATGAGACGATTCGGCTGGCCAAACAGGAGGAGGAACGGAGCGGCATTCCGATGTTTGAACATGGCGGCTCTTACTGGCCCGTTTTCTTCTACCAGTTGATGATCGCCGATATGGAGGGGCAGAACGCCCGTGAGGTTTTACCCCAACTGTTGGCCCCCAATCCGAAAGTATATGTTTTTATGGAAAATGCCGCCCTATAAGGAGAGTCGTATGAATCTGTCAAGTTTTGCCGTTGAAATAGATGATGATGTTTATCAGGCTGCGGCCAACCGGGCCAGACAGGCGGGGAAGACGCTCGATCAAGCCCTGACCGAGTTGCTCACGGAGTATGCCGAGGCGGGCGATGGTCAGGATCAGACCTACACCGTACAACGGGGCGATACCCTGTCTAAAATTGCCGTTGATTTTTACGGCGATGCCCACAAATATCCGGTTATTCAAAAAGCCAACAATTTAGCCGATCCCAACCGTATCTGGGTGGGGCAGGTGTTGGTCATTCCGGCCCTCTCCGATGACCAACCCGCT
>CAZWZZ010001376.1:0-1631 GCA_964638395.1 uncultured Caldilineaceae bacterium | reverse complement strand
ACTCAGGATGCTACGGTCTACTGACTATGTTCAAAAGGAGGCCCTATGTTCTACTTCGAGACAAACCCTACCCCACTATTTGCCGCCGATTTTGGCTACTTTCGTATCCCTCGCGCCCGCTGGCCGCTGATGCTGACCCGCCTCAAACAGATGGGCCTTGAGGCGCTGTTCATCACCGTGCCCTGGGGCTTTCACGAAATCGAACGGGACGTGATCGACCTCAACGGCGCGTCCGATGCCCGGCGGGATCTCCTCGGCCTACTCCACGCCTGCGATGCGCTCGATCTGCGCTGCCTACTTCACCTCGGCCCCTACAACGATAGTGGCCTTTTGGGGGAAGGGCTGCCGATGTGGTTGCTACAGACCGACCACACCGGCGAGGCCCTGACGGAGGCGGTAAAAAGCTGGTACCAGGCCGTCAGCAAACCCCTCATTAAACAGCAATGGTCCGACGGCCCGATTGTGGCCCTTCAATTGGATAGTAAAGCCGACGATGGCCGCCCCCGCCGTTTGAGCCAACAACTGACCGAAGTTAAATGGCCCATCTGGCTGCGGAAGCGGTATCACGGCATCGACGCCCTCAACGAGGCTTACGGCGCTGCTTATCGCACCATCAGCAATGTCCCCTTCCCCGAAGAAACCTGGGCGGAGGAGTCAACGCCGCTCGAAAAGGATGCCAAAGCGTTTTTAGAAGAGGCGAATGAGGCTACGCAGAGCGGTTATCTGGAAGAGTTAGTCGAGGCCGGCTGGCACGTCCCGATTTACCCCTCGGCTACCGAACCGCCCACCAACCAGCCCTCCCTGCACCGCCAATCGCTGGTCGAGCAGGCCACGGTTGAGCCGCCTGCCGCCGACTCCCCGGCCATTGTTCATCTCCAACAACCCATTCAGGTTGACCCCGACTCTCCGGCCTTGAGTACGGGCCTGGTCTGGGCTGAAACTGCCCCCATCCGGGCCGATGGCAGCCTCCGTCGCAAATTTTGGGTGGTACGGCAGAGCCTCTGGGCGCACCGCCTGCCGGACAGCCGCCTCGAAGAGGGGCAACTCATTGTCCCGGTCGAAAATGGATTATTTGTCACCTGTCCGGGCGATACCCCCCTGAAAATCGACACAACAGTCGAGTCAAAAACACCGGTCTATCGCCTCCGCTTCAACGGTGATTTGATAGCCGACGAGAATTTGAAAGTGAGCCGTAAAAAATTGAGCGGTCTCTACCAGGCCGAGGATGAGGTCAGCCAGACCGATTGGGTGTGGGCGGTGGCCGAGGAGTCCGCTTTAGAGGGGCTGCCGTTGGCATATTTGCGGACGTTGTTGGCCGGTCAGATGTTGTCGCTCAAGCAGGCCGCCATCCTGGCCGAAACGTTGAGCCACACCCTGAGCGTGGAGGGGCAGCGGCCCCCACCCAAACCGGCCTCGCAGCCCTCACCGGGTACGAGCTATATGTTGAACGAGGCCCGGCGCGGTCTGCGGGAGGCCGATGCCGCCCTGCGTAAAGCAATGGCCTCCATCGGCGAGTTGGAAGGCGGTTTCGCTACGATGCTGGGCCAAAAAGGGCCACCTGAGAGCCGCCCCGCTCCCGAACCGGTGGCTATCGACCCCCAAGCCTTCGAGGGCAAAGCTCGCGACCTCCT
>CAZWZZ010001375.1:0-1634 GCA_964638395.1 uncultured Caldilineaceae bacterium | reverse complement strand
ATCCATAATCGTCCTATAGCCGGAGGATATATTCAACGGGAGTTGCCGGGTACTACGGAACTCGCCCAATTTTTTGATCGGCTGCTCTCGCCGGCTCAGGGTCGTGGTGTCGTTGAGGGACTGCCTACAATAGAGACGCGGCAGCAAATCTTGCGCGAGTTGGGAATTCGCGAGGTTGTGGCCCGCCGCTGGCTAATGACCGACCAAGCCGCCAGCGCCACACTCCAATTTATGCCAAAGGTGCTTGGCTCCGCCTATTATGTCGATGAGGAGTTACTGGCCTGGCAACCACCGCCGGTTGAAGTGCAACTGCCAACCTATACACTCCTGCTCTCTGAAAAAGGGTGGGAGATGATCGACGGGGGCCTACATCTTAAGAAACAAGGATTACTCTTCATCTATACTACCCAACATAGGCCGGTCACCCTGATGGTAGAACTGATCAATGGTCGTCCCGGCCAGCAACTGTGGATCGAACAAAGTGGCCCGTTAGCGGCTGAGGGAAATATTCGACATCAGCTATCGTTACCAACCAGGCCAGGCTTCAATTGGTACCATTGGCATTTGACCAATTGCACAGACTGTCGTGCCATTCTTTCGAATATTTCATTGGTTGAAGAGGAAAACGATTGGCAATAAAAAATTCTGTCTTGATTTTCTGTTCAGGTAAAATTTAATGACCAATTCAAAGCAGGATGGACGGATGAACAATCCATCATCTGTCCCGTCGAGATTCATCAAACTGACTATCATAACCTTGATAGTTGGTGTCGCCCTACTGCCCCGCCTCTTCGATCTCGACGTTTTTTATGCACGGGATGAGTTGACCATCTGGGGCTGGAGCGACCGCTTTACCCAGGCCGTCTGGGATGGCGACCTCCGCGGCACGTTGACGCCCAGTGACTATCCCGGCATCCCGATGTTCTGGGCGCAAACCCTGTTCCTGACTATCAAATACAGCCTACCTTCCCTTTTCCCCAACACCATCATCCCCACCGACGCCCTGCCCGACTATCAAGGGCCGGAATTTCTGGCCGAGCGGCGGCTGGTGGCCGGGCTGTTCGTCGGCCTGCTCATCATCCTGACCGCCTGGCTTGTGCAGCGTCTCTTTGATTGGCGGGTGGCCCTGCTGTCGGCCATCTTTCTGGGCCTCGACCCCTTCAGCCTGTCCGAAGCCCGCATCCTCCGCTTACAGATGCTCTCCTCCCTCTTCGTCTGC
Source organism: uncultured Caldilineaceae bacterium (assembly GCA_964638395.1). Lineage (GTDB taxonomy): Bacteria > Chloroflexota > Anaerolineae > 4572-78 > J111 > CAZWZZ01. Next base: position 415 of record CAZWZZ010001375.1, on the reverse strand, counting down.
CTGACGATGCTGGCCTACCTGTGGTACTTGCGAGACCGGCGGCGCTGGCTGCTGCTGCTCTCTGGAATGATGGGCGGCCTGGCCGCCTCCAGCCAAACCTCCTCCGGCTTCGTCGTGCCCTACATCTGGCTGTTGCTGCTGCTCGATTTCTTCATCGGCCAACCGGCCCATACTGACCGGCCAGGGGCAGCAAGCGGCGGACGTTCGGCGCAGTGGGGAGCCAGGTTCAAGCAGGTCATCGGCAACGGCCTGCTGTGGGCTTTGGGCGCGGTCGGCATCTTTGTGCTGATCTGGCCCGCCATGTGGATCGATCCGCTCGCGGCGATGCAGGTCATCCTCGACGTGGGCGTGACCGTCGCCGCCGAGCAGAGCATCTGGAACGGCCCGGTTTTCTTCTGGGGCCAAATCCTTCAAG
>CAZWZZ010001374.1:0-1635 GCA_964638395.1 uncultured Caldilineaceae bacterium | reverse complement strand
TTGTCTTTGTAAACCTGGGCCACCGAGTGCATGGTCACATCGACCGCCGGACAATGGCCATTGACCGGCGGCCCCTGGTTGAGAATGACCTGCCCCTCCCGAACGAGCAGGTGATGACCGCCCGGGGCGACCAATACCCGTCGTGGTACCAGCCGGTCGCCGGTTCGCGCTTCTCGCACCCGCAGCGAGGTATGACGGTCCAGTTGGGCCGCCAACACCCCGGTAAAACTGACCGGAATATGCTGCACGACCAGAATGGCGGTAGGAATTTCCGTGGGTAGCGCGTTTAACAATTCGAGCAAAGCGACCGGCCCGCCGGTTGAAGCCCCGATGACGACAACCCCACCCCGCAAGGAGGGCCCCACCGCTGTGATTTCGGGCAAACGGCCCGTCGGTTTCTTCGGCGGGAGGGAACCGGTTTTGATCCGCTTGGGGGAGAGGGGGCCGGTGGGGCGAAGGGGGCCAGTGCGGCCGGTGGGGCGGGTCAGGCGGTTGACTTTGACCTGAGCGGCGGCCTTGACCTTGTCGATGATTTCCTGGCGCAAAATGTCAGGATCGCTGTTTTCGTCCGGCGTATAGTTGAAGACGAAATCGACTGCTCCCAATTTGAGCGCCCGTAACGTCAGCGTGGCCGCCTGGTCGTTGGTTTCGCTGACCACAATGACCGGCGTGGGGATGTCCTGCATGACCCGCTCCAACACCTTCAGGCCGTTCAGGGTGGGCATCTGTAGATTGAGGGTCATCACATCGGGCTGCACGCTCTTGGCCACTTGGACGGCCTCTTGACCATCGTGGGCTGTGCCGACCACCTCGATGTCCGGCGTTGACTCCAGATAGGTGGTTAGCAAACGACAAATGGTGGGGGAATCGCCAGCAATCAGAACACGGATAGGTCGACTCACATTGTCACTCCTGTTGAGGCCCGGACGAGCTGGCGCACAGTTCCGAGCAATGGTTTATTCTGGACGGTTTCAAAAAGATCGGGATTTAGAAGTTTGCCAATGAACCCCCTTTCAGCCTCCCCCGCGACGGGGGAGGGGGCTAACGTCTCCGTTGCGGGGGGATTAAGGCCACCAGCACCAAGGCGATGCCCCCGCTGGAGACTGCCCCCCGGTGCGGGGGGATTGAGGGGGGTCTACATAAGTCCTGAAGTTTACTCCAAAAAGTCACGCAGGCGGCGGCTGCGGCGGGGATGGCGCAATTTACTGAGGGCCTTCGCCTCGATTTGGCGGATGCGCTCCCGGGTGACGCCGAACTTCTGGCCGACTTCTTCCAGGGTGTAGGTGCGGCCATCCTGCAAGCCAAAGCGTAGTTGCAAGACCCGCCCTTCGCGGGCCGACAGGGAGTTCAAAACATCATCCAGCCGCTCCCGCAAAATTTCATAAATGGCGGTGTCCGGCGGGGGTGGGGTGGTGTCATCCTCGATGAAATCGCCCAGATTGCTGTCCATATCTTCGCCCACCTCCATCTCCAGAGAGAGCGGATATTGGGAAGCCTGGCGGACCCGTTCCAGCAAGCGGGGGGTGATGCCCATCGCTTCGGCGATTTCCTCATCGGTCGGCTCGTGGCCGTTCTTTTGAACCAACTCCCGCGACACCCGCGACAGTTGGGTGATCCGTTCGCCCATATGGACCG
>CAZWZZ010001373.1:500-1636 GCA_964638395.1 uncultured Caldilineaceae bacterium | reverse complement strand
CCGCTTCGACAGTGCCCCAATTAACTTCGAGCATAACCCACCCCAACTATACATTCCTCTGGCGGCTTGAATTGTTTCCTGGATGATCTTAAAAAATCAGGGCCTCGCGGCCAGTTTCACACGGACAGAAAGGAACACGGATTTTTTATGGTGCGTTTTGTCCGTGCTTTATCAGGATATGAGTGGCGCTGTACCAAGTCACAAGCGGTCAAGGAGCGATCTCCCAAATACGAATATCATCAAATTGTGCAAACGTATTTGGACCAACACCAAATGTTACTCTCCCTTTCTCGGCTTTGTCATCATCGATTTCAATCACTTTTTCACCATCAAGCCATAAGACAAATTTGGTGTCTTTAACTTCTGCCCGAACCACCATCCACGTATCTTTCTGGCCACTCCAATAAATTTGATGCTTTTGTGCCCCTGGTTTTACCCACCTTTGATCTGTGTCCTTACCCTGATAGAAAAATCCAAAGAATTGGTGTTCAGGACCAAAGGCGATCACATATCGATTGTCATACTCATGGAATGGGAATTCACGAATATTGACTTGCATCAACCCTTGCCCCCATGTAGCATCTGCAAAGCTAATTAACCGCACTCGATATTCCAAAATAAAATTTCTGAGTTCACTTTGGACGATGACGCCACTAGCATCGTTATCTATACTAACATTATCACATTCTAATACTTTGTTACCCGTCTCATCCTCGACAATATTCCAACAATCGTGAAAATATTCAAAGCCATTAGCTATGTTATCTTCAAAATCCTCCACCATTATTGGTTGCCCTGGTATCAAGGTCGCTGGCGGAGTGGGAGTGGGACGAGGAGTATTCGTTGGTCTTGGAGTATTTGTCGGCTCAACGACAGCCGCAATAGTTTCGACATCTAACTCATCCAAGTCAATGTTAATATCCAGATCATTCACATTAAGCCATCCTTTGGTATAACCACTACTCGTAGTTTTCATACCCCGCACCCATTGATTGTCCTCAGTAATAGCGTCGAGTTCCAAGTTATCTCCCTCATTCAAAGATAAAACAACCGCAGATGAACTATCAGGTTCAACATGCATCTTGCCAGAAGTCTCAGCGACGCTCGCATCAGGGACTTTTGTTGGTCTTGGTGTC
>CAZWZZ010001373.1:0-490 GCA_964638395.1 uncultured Caldilineaceae bacterium | reverse complement strand
GGTTCATCTTCATCTTCAGTCGTCTCTTCAATTCTGATCGTCGTCACCTTCTCCACGCTGCTATCGTCCCATTTGACCGTGACCCGGACGTTGTAGATACCCGGTTCGTCGGGGGTGCGGTAGGTGATGGCCGGGCTGCCGTCGCCGCGCACAATCTCGCCGCCGTCGGCCTGCCATTCGTAGGTCAGGCTGGCCCCGCCGCTGTTGGAGACATCGACGGAGATGCCAACCTCCTGGCCCGGTTCCTGCGGCGTCGGGGCGCTGATTTTTGGCTCGTTGACCACTGGCGGTTCGGAGGCGGTTGGTTGGCTGCCGCAGGCGGTGATGAAGCCCAGGCTGATTATTACCAGAATGATGAGGCTGTTTAGGTTGCTTTTCGAGTTGTTTTTGGGAAACATAGCGTTATCCTTATGTAGGTAGACTATTCTACAAATTTAATCCAAATATTATCTACTCGCGTCTTCATCGATCCACTATCGCTCCATATCAC
>CAZWZZ010001372.1:0-1638 GCA_964638395.1 uncultured Caldilineaceae bacterium | reverse complement strand
CCGGCCGCTCCAGCGGAGGAGCCGGTTCGTCAAGCCGAGAGTCACTGCCGGGCGACGGCTGTCGATGGCCTGCACAATCTGTTCGGCTACCTGCTCGGCCGGGGGAAATTTCTCCCAATCGGCCACTGTTTTGGGCATGCCGCTTTTGGCGTGCATACCGCTCCGGGTCGCGCCGGGATGGATGACCTGCACGGCCACCGAGCCACGTAGCTCGATCCGCAAGTTGCGGGCCAGGCCGTCGATGGCGGCCTTGGTCGCCCCGTAAACAGCATACTCCGGGCCGGGCAGGGCCGAAACGACGGAACTGATGAAGACGACCTGGCCCCCGGCCCGGCGCAGGTGGGGCAGCAGGGTGTGGGTCAGGGCCACCGGTGCCCACAGGTTGACGGTCACCAGGGTGTCGATGCTGTCGAGGGATTGCGCCGCCGGCGGACCGTAGTAGCCCAGCCCGGCGTTGTGGATGAGCAGATCGAGCCGCTCGATCTGGCGGTGGTGGAGGTGGTTTTGGATGAGGGACGCACACTCCGGTTGGGATAAGTCGGCCTGGCAGTAAACTTCTGATGAAAAGTCTGTGAGCGGAACCTCGGCCCAGGGGCGGCGACCGACCAGGATCAGTTGGGCGGCCTGCTGGCGGTAGCGGTGGGCCAGGGCCAGGCCGATGCCGTCGGTGGCCCCGGTGATGAGGATAGTACGGGATTTCATGCCCACGGCCACGTTTGTCCGCTCTGCCTGACAAAGTAACCGATAGGATCGAGCGTGGGGCTGATTTCGCGGGTAAATCGCTCGCCGTCGAGCCGGGCGACTGTCTCGAAAAGTAGTTGGTTGGCATAGGCATTGTAGCGATACAAAGCCAGAAGACCATCAAGGTTCATAGCCAGTTATTCCTTGCTTATTTCTTGCTTATAGAGGGGATGTTTCACTCGTAATATTTTAACATAATCTCCGCCACCGTATCATAGGCTTCACCCCAGGCTTGCTCCAGTTCCTCATTCCAGTGTGGTTCCAAAAATTGGGCCAACGACTGTAAAAGCACCCGGCGGAAGGCTTCATAATAGTAAGGCGTCACGTGATGTTTTTGATGGATACTGCCCAGTTGTTCTAAGTAGGGAACCAACACGTCAGGATTGTCCAACGCCCCGACAATGGTGGTCAATGACAACAGTAACTTTTTACGCTGGCTGGCGGCTCGGTCTGTAAAAAGTTGTTGGGTTTCGGGATACTCGTTGAAGAGTGTTCCATAGAAGGTATTGACAAAGAGTTCACCCTGTTTAGCCACTGTTTGAAAACTATTCTCGATCAAGCGTAAATCGAATGTCATCGGAGACCTCATTTCGAGTGTTGGTATCTAACTGGTAAATTTTAACGTGCCGGTTCAGGGGTGTGGGGTCTGAACCTCAAGGTGGTCGTGCAGTTCCCCTATTGTATCACTAATACTTCGCACAGACAAGCACTTTTCGCACGAATGAACAAATTTTGCTCAATCGTTAGGGACTGACTAAGATGACACTCTATCTTTCAGGCTTTCAGGATCGGGATAAAATTATGAAACTTGCTGTATTGGCTGATATTCACGGAAATTTTGTGGCCCTCCAGGTGGCGTGGCAGCCGCACTTCGACCGCTTCGACGTCGAGGCGGGC
>CAZWZZ010001371.1:0-1648 GCA_964638395.1 uncultured Caldilineaceae bacterium | reverse complement strand
GCAGCGGGAAAAATATGGGCGCGTCCTGATTGAACTCTTGAAAAAGTCTGCATAAGGCTAACGCCGATGGACTTTGTCACCGAACAACAACAAATGACCTACATTGATCTTTATAGCGATACCCACACCCGCCCCACGCCGGCCATGCGCCACTTCATGAGCCAGGCCGAGGTGGGGGATGAGCAGCAAAAAGCCGATCCGACGGTCAACCGCCTGGTGGAGATGGTTTGCGACCTGTTGGGCAAGGAGGACGCTATCTATTTGCCGTCGGGGACGATGTGCAACGAAATCGCCTTCCGGGTTCATTGTCGGCCCGGCGACGAAATCATCATGGATCGCACCGCCCATCCTATCCATTTCGAGACGGGTGGCCCGGCGGCTCTGTCCGGGGCGATGATCTATCCGCTGGATGGCAAACGGGGCATCTTCACGGCTGAACAGGTCGAAGCCGCCATCCGCTCCGGCAACCACTTCCCTCGCTCGCAGGTGGTGGCCGTCGAGCAGACGACCAATATGGGCGGCGGCGCCATCTGGCCACCGGAACAGATACAAGCTGTCTGTGCCGTGGCCGATGATCACGGCCTGGCCAAACATATGGACGGGGCGCGGCTGCTGAACGCCGTTGTCGCCACCGGCATTTCAGCTAAAGAATATGCCGCGCCGTTTGACTCGGTCTGGATCGACTTCAGCAAGGGGCTGGGGGCACCGGTGGGGGCGGCCCTGGCCGGATCGAAAGAGTTTATCGCCGAGGCCTGGCGTTGGAAGCATCAATTTGGCGGGGCGATGCGGCAGGCGGGCATCATCGCCGCCGGGGCCGTCTATGCGTTGGAACATCACATTGAGCGGCTGGCCGAGGATCACGCCAACGCCCAAACGTTGGCCCACGAGCTGGCCGACATCGACGGCATCGCGGTCGAGCCGGTACAGACGAACCTGGTTTTCTTTGATGTGGCCGGTCTGGGCCTGACCGCCACAGAGTTTAGCCAGGCTTTATTAGCGCAGGGCGTGCATGTGGTCGCTATGGGGGCCACCCGGTTGCGGGCCGTCACCCATCTTGATGTCTCCTCCACGCAAATCGAGAAGGCATTGGTCATCATTGAGCGCGTTGTCTCGGATATGCAACAGTGACCGCCGGCTACTCAAAACGCTCGCTTGTTCAAAAACTGGGCCTCAAACCTGGCTTCAAGTTCATCCTCCTCAACGCTCCGCCCGATTATAATCACGCCCTCGACCCGCTGCCTGAAAATGTCAGCATCTCTGAATCGTTAGACGATAAACCATTCGATTTTATCCACTTCTTCACCAAATCGAAAAGCGAGTTAGAAAACCGCTTCAATGAACTCAAACAGGCGTTGGCCTTCGATGGTATGCTCTGGATTTCCTGGCCGAAGAAAGCCTCCAAAGTAGAGACAGATGTCAGCAGCAGCGTCGTCCGCGAAATTGGCCTGGCCCACGGTCTGGTCGATGTCAAGGTGGCGGCGGTGGATGAGGTCTGGTCGGGTTTGAAGTTTGTCTACCGGATTGAAGATAGACCAAAGCGGTAAAGCGTGAAACGTGAGGGTTTGCTTACGTTTCACGTTTGTGTCTATTCAAGTGACCAGCATCCTGAGTAGCCGTAGTGAAACGGAGGCGTATCGAAGGGTGCGGC
>CAZWZZ010001370.1:0-1651 GCA_964638395.1 uncultured Caldilineaceae bacterium | reverse complement strand
GTGCCGCTCATCATCGGCGGCGAGGAAATCAAAACGGGCAGCGTGGCCGAGTTGCGCTCACCCCATAACCACCAGTTGAAGCTGGGGGTGTATCACCAGGCCGGCGAGCAGGAGGTCAAACAGGCCATCGAGGCGGCTCTGGCGGCGCGGCAGGCGTGGGCGGCCATGCCCTGGGAGCATCGGGCCACAGTTTTCCTCAAGGCGGCCGATCTGCTGTCCGGGCCGTGGCGGGAGACGCTCAACGTGGCCACGATGTTGGGCCAATCGAAGACGATTCATCAGGCTGAGATCGACGCCGTCTGTGAAACGGTCGATTTTTGGCGGTACAATGTCCATTTTATGGCCCAGTTGATGGCCGAGCAGCCCCGCTCGACGCCCGGCATCTGGAACCGGGTCGAGTATCGCCCCCTGGAGGGCTTCGTTTTTGCGGCGACGCCCTTCAATTTTACGGCCATTGCGGCCAACCTGCCGACCGCCCCGGCGATGATCGGGAACGTCGTCGTCTGGCTGCCCTCGCCCAAAGCGGTCTATGCCAACTACTATCTCTATCGTTTGCTGGAAGCCGCCGGGCTACCGGCCGGGGTCATCAATTTCGTGCCCGGCGTCGGCAGCGAGGTGGCCCCGCCCGCTCTGGCCAGCCCCGACCTGGCCGGGGTCCATTTCACCGGCTCGACGGCGGTCTTCAAGCACATCTGGCGACAGGTCAGCGATAGTCTGGCCGAGAAGAAATATTATCCCCGTCTGGTGGGGGAAACCGGGGGCAAGGATTTCATCCTGGCCCACCCCACGGCGGATGTGGAAGCCCTGGTGGTGGCCGCCGTGCGGGGCGCGTTTGAGTTTCAGGGGCAGAAATGCTCCGCTGCTTCGCGGATGTATCTGCCCCGCTCGCTGTGGTCGGCCTTCAAGGAGGGGTTGGCCGCCGAGATCGAGCAGATCAAAATGGGGGACCCCGCCGATTTCAGCAACTTTATGGCGGCGGTCATCAACCGGGACGCCTTCGATAAGATCAGCGGCTATATCGACTACGCCCACCAATCGGACGAGGCCGAGATTGTATCCGGCGGCGGCTACGACGACTCGACCGGCTACTTCATCGAGCCGACCGCCATCGTCACCACCAATCCCCACTTCAAGCTGATGGAGGAGGAAATCTTCGGCCCGGTGCTGACCATTTACGTTTATGAGGATGAGCAGTGGCGGGAAACCGTCGAACTGTGTAACCAGACCTCAGCCTATGGGCTGACCGGGGCCATTTTCGGGCAGGATCGTTCGGCCCTGGTGGAGATGACGGCGATGCTGCGGGATGCAGCCGGCAATTTCTACATCAACGACAAGCCGACCGGCTCTATCGTCGGGCAGCAGCCTTTCGGCGGGGCGCGGGCTTCCGGCACCAACGACAAAGCGGGGAGCGCCATGAACCTGCTGCGTTGGATGAGCGCTCGGGCGATCAAAGAGGCGATGGTTCCGCCGACCGACTGGCGCTATCCGTTTATGGCTGAGGCGTAATACCGGGCCAAGATTTAAAATCGGGAGTTGAGGGGGGCTTGCGGCTAGTTCGCCCGGTCAACGGGGTCAAGCGTAATAGCCTGTCACAAAAGGGGCGGCGGCCAGAGCTACCAACTGCTCATAGGCAGACTGGCGATTAGAGAGG
>CAZWZZ010001369.1:0-1651 GCA_964638395.1 uncultured Caldilineaceae bacterium | reverse complement strand
ACAGCCTGAGTCACCAACAGGCCAACGCCGTTTATGCCACGACGCTGGCCGGGCAACCGGTGGTCTGGGTCGGCGCCGGCGATGGTCAGTTAAACCAATTCGACCCGGAGACTGAAACCTTTACCCACCACCACATCGGCCAGACCGTCATTACGGTTATTTATGAAGCGGATGATGGCCTGCTCTGGCTGGGTACTCAGGGCGAAGGCATATTTATTTTTGACCCGGCGACCGGGAGCGTCGTCGGGCAATACCGGCACGAGCGGGGCCGGTCAGACAGCCTGAGCGGTGATTTGGTCAACCACATTTACCAGGATCAAACGGGAACCCTGTGGATAGCCACCTATAACGGCGGCGTCAGTCGCCTCGATCCCCAAAAGCAGACCTTTCGGCTCTATCAACACCAACCTGACGTTCCCAACAGCCTTAGTTCATCGCAGGTATCCGCGCTTCACATGGGGCGGGATGGTCTGCTGTGGATTGGGACGCTCGACGGGGGAGTGAATACGTTTGATCCCCGCACAGAGAGCTTCACTCGTTACCTGCACGACCCTGACAATTCTAATAGCTTGAGCCACAATGTCATAAATGATGTGCTTGAAGACCGGCACGGCTTTATTTGGATAGCTACGTCGGGCGGGGGCTTGAACCGGTTCGATCCGGCCACAGAAACCTTTACCCGCTACCGGTATGATGAGACCAACCCGGACAGTCTGCTTTCTGATTTGGTGGAGGTTATCTTTGAGGATAGCGCCGGTCTGCTGTGGGTTGGGACGGCTGATGAAGGGGTGAGCCGGTTTCACCCCACCCAGGAAATGTTTACCCATTATCGGCCTGATCTGGCCGACCCGGACGGGGTGAGCGGCGTAAATATTTTTACGATTTTTGAGGATAGCGCCGGTATCATGTGGATTGGAGTCGAACATGCCTTAAATAAGTTCGATCCGACGACCGACCGTTTTATCCATTACCGCCACGATGACAACGCCCCTAACAGTTTGAGCCACAGCCTGGTGAACGCAATCTATGAGGATGACAGCGGCCATTTGTGGCTAACAACCAACGTGGGGTTGAATAAATTGGACCCGGTCACGGGGACGTTTGACCATTACTTTAAAGAAGATGGGTTGCCTAACGACCAACTTGGCAGTATCCTGGCCGATGACGAGGGGTACTTGTGGCTGGGCACGAGCGGCGGTCTGGCCCGCTTCGATCCCCGCACGGAGACGTTTCGCTCGTATAACCAACACGACGGTTTACAAGGGGATTTGTTCTACCGTAAGGCCGCGGCTAAAGGCCCGGACGGGACCCTCTACTTCGGCGGGGCCAATGGCTTGAGCGTCTTCCATCCGGCCGATTTGACCGACAATCCCCACCCGCCGCCGGTCGTTCTGACCGATTTTCAACTGTTCAATGAAACCGTATCGCCCGGCAGCGAGTCGCCCTTACCTAAACAGGTCGATCTGATCGATGAAATCACCCTGTCTCACGACCAATCCGTCATTGGCTTCGAGTTTGTCGCCCTCGATTACACGGCCCCGCCGAACAATCAGTATGCTTATATGCTGGATGGCTTCGACCGAGATTGGACCACGGCCGACAGCAGCCGTCGCTTTGCCCGCTACACCAACCTCGACCCCGGCAGCTACAC
>CAZWZZ010001368.1:0-1653 GCA_964638395.1 uncultured Caldilineaceae bacterium | reverse complement strand
GGCACAGAGGATGAAACTGTGCCTGGGAGCGTCCTGGCTCCTCAAGCGAGAGCCGCTTTTGTCGTAAACAAAAAAAGCTCTCGACAGGAACAATCGGCTTCATTGTCGAGAGCTTGGGTCGTTATTTCTATGTGCAGGCAGTGTAACATGGCTGCCTACCCCTGTCAAGCAAAAGGGTATATTTGGGTGTGTCCCGGAAATTAGGCCTGATAACCAATTTTCCAAATCTTCCACGCTTCCAAATGGTCTAAACGCTGCCCCCAAACTGAAATGCTCGCTGTCTTAAACCTGTCTCGCGGCGGCAAAGGCCAACTCGCTGAGGGTAGGATGGGCGGCGAAGATGGCGGCCATATCGTGCAGGGTGGCCTCTACGTGGACAGCCAGGGCAACCGGCGCCAGCACATCGCCGGCGTGGGGACCAACGGCTACGCCGCCGGTTATTTTGCCGGTCTGATCGAAAGCCAACTCCACAAAGCCCTCCGTTTCAGAGAGAAGATGGGGCTTCATAACGGCGCTAAAGGGGATGCGCCTGGTTTGAATCGCCCCGTCGTCTGAGGCCACGAACCCCACTTGGGCAACCTGCGGCTCGGAGTAGATAGCGGCGATTACAGCCTGCGGATTGAAGGGAGCGACCTCGGCCCCGGCGGCGTGCAGACCGGCCACACGGGCCATAGCCATCGCCCGGTTGGCCACCATCGGCGGCCCGGCAGCATCGCCCACGGCGTAGATACCGGAGACGTTGGTTTGACAAAATTGGTCCGTTTCGAGGGGTTTGCGTTCGGCGACCGCTAACCCGGCCGCTGCCAGGTTAAGACGTTTCAGGTCGGCAAAGCGGCCAATGGCCACAAAGACCAGGGCCGCCGTCTGGCGGGAGCCGTCAGCCATCACCACCGCCACGTCATCCCCCTCATATTCAATATGATCGGCCCGATCAACCCGCACCAAATTGACGCCCCGCTTCACCAAAATATCAGCCATCAGTTCGCCCGCCGCCGTCTCAAAAGCGGGTAGAACGCCAAATTTATCCACAATCCAGGTCACATCGACACCCAGTCGGTTGAACAGGTAGACGACTTCCGTGCCTGTCGCCCCGGCACCGATGACCACCACGCTGGGGGGCAACGTTTTCAGCCCGCTCATAAATCGGGGGGCAATGATCTTTTTGCCGTCCGGCTTGAGGTTGGGGGGGAAGAAAGGCACGGAGCCGGGTGCCAGGATAATCCCGTCGCCGGTTAAGTCGGTTACGTGCTGCCCCTCGTTATCCTCGACCGCCACCCGATCCGCCGCTTCAAATGAAGCCAAGCCGGTGACAATGTTGACCCCCAACGCTTCAAGGTCTGCCGCCTGTTGGGCGTTCCATTGTTCTTTGATGTGCTGTAAATGGGGCAAAATGGTGTCGGGTGTCGGCGTTTTTCGGTCGCCGGTAAAAGGCGATTCAGCCATCAAACTGGCTGTATCCGCTGCCGACAACCAAACTTTGCTGGGCAACAGGCTATGCCAGCCGGAGCGTCCGCCAACCGGTCCTTCGCTGACCAGCGTGACCGCTGCACCTGCTGAGGCCGAAGCCCGGGCGGCCTCGATCCCTGCGGGTCCCCCGCCGATAATGATAATGTGCTTGCTCATACGTTGTCTTCCTCATTTCTAGGAATTATG
>CAZWZZ010001367.1:0-1653 GCA_964638395.1 uncultured Caldilineaceae bacterium | reverse complement strand
CGTTGAGCGTGCGAACCACCTCCAGCAGATCGGCCTGGCTGATATCCGCCGGCAGATCGTGCCCCAAGGAGGTGATGCCCACTTCGGCGCAGGCTTTTTTCTTCATACGGACATACGTTTGGGAGTCTCTGCGGCTGCCCACCAGAACCGTGGCCAACCCCGGAACCTGACCGTGAGCGGCCTGCATAGCTTCCACCTCCACCTTGATTTCGCCCCGAATGGCGGCAGCAATGGCTTTACCATCAATAAGTTGTGCTGACATAGTTTCCCCTTTGAAAATAAGAAACGGTGCTTAAATAAATTACCCAGTTCAATGCTCGTGATAAAACGTAATGCGTAAAACGTAAGGGGTTTCTGAGTAAGTGTCGTTACCCCCAGTATCACATGGTCAAGCGGCATGTGTCAAATATTCCGGAGGATGTCATTCACATCAATTTCACGATTCATTCGCGTTGCTCTGGTACGATGGGGCCATCAAACAATCACACCCAGTCACCCAACGGTGACGACTATCTATTATGAGTTACGCAGTTGAGCGACAAACACATCCTGAGTAGGCGGTAGCCGTATCGAAGGGTGTCGTTTGGAGCGGCTGCACCCCTCGATACGCCTTTTCAAGGCTACTCGGGATGCGAACTGCGTAACTCCTATCTATAATGAGGAGGCTATGGTGGCAACGATCAATATTTTTAAGTTTGAAGATGACAGGCAGGCGTTTTTTCCGCAGGGCCAAACCATTTTTCAACAGGGGGAGCCGGGCAAACTGATGTATGTGGTTCAGAAAGGTGAGGTGGATATCTACGTCAACGGCCAATTGATCGAAGTAGCGGGACCAGGCGGGATCATCGGCGAAATGGCCCTGATCGATACGGCGGCCCGATCGGCCACAACTCGGGCCAAAAGTGATTGTGTCTTGATTCCACTGGACGAGGTCGGTTTCCAATATCACATTCGTCGCACGCCCTTCTTCGCGCTGCAAGTGATGCGGGTTATGACCGACCGCCTCCGGCAGATGGATGCTCAATTCGTTGGAGCGCCCGGTTAATCTTGTCGAAAAAAGTTGATACGTTAGCGTTGAAAATTACTTAGAACGTCCTTACCCGCCCAATACCCGCAGCATCCGTTCGATAGCCCCGATCTCAAAACTGTTCGCCAGGCGGCCAATTTCGGCTACAAAGGACGCATACTGGTTGCCCTGATTCTCAATGGCGGCTAATTGCCGCTTGATGCCGTCGATGTCGCCAATATCGACCATCGTTTGTAGCTCCCGTAGGGCCTCGGGCGGGGGCAAAATGAACGGGAGCGATTCGACCGGGTTTGACGCCGCATTGGCGCTGTAGTCCTGATAAATCCACTCCAACGTTAAATGTTGGGTCAGGAGCCTGATCAGTTCATCTAAATCGACCGGCTTGGCCAGGAAGGCGTCACAGCCGGCATCCAGGCTCTTCTGGGCATCCTCGGCGTAGGCGCTGGCCGAGATGCCGATGACTGGCACCGACTGTAACGTCTCAACCTGGCGCAGGCGACGCACCATCTCGTAGCCATCCAGCCGGGGCATCCGTAAATCGGCCAAAATCAAATCGGGGTCGAGGGCTTTGGCCATCGCTAAGCCCTGCAACCCATCCTCGGCCCCGATCACCTTGAACCCTAACG
>CAZWZZ010001366.1:0-1661 GCA_964638395.1 uncultured Caldilineaceae bacterium | reverse complement strand
TGCTGTTGGTCAGGCATTTGACTGCGTTCAAGAGGAAGGAAACCGGTATTTTATTGACTTTCCCGCCGAGTTTGAAACCCTTAAAGAGACGGTGGATTTGGGACACGGCTTAAGTAATTCTATCGAGACTTTCTTGAGCGTTGTAGAATACTCTAAACAGGTTGAAAAATTGATTGAGCAGTATGTCAAAGATGAGTCTGCAAAAATGGTCGAAAAAAAGCTCGATGCTTATATTGAGGCCGAATATTCAAAGTCTACCAGCTTGAAGGAAATAGAGCGAGAATTAAAGGACCTGGCGTTGGAATACAAAACGGAACATCTTGGATATGCTAAAGCTCCCCGCTTCGAAGCGGAGGAACTGTCTGAAGCGGAAGCGAGAATCGAGGCGGAAGCTAGGGCTAAGGCTATAGAAATCGCTCAAAAGATGCTGGTTCAAGGTCTTGACGCCGCCCAGATTGCTGATATGACCGGCCTTTCCACCGATGAAGTTATTGCTTTATCCGAGGAATCTGTCGAAACTGCGGTAGAAGCCAAATCAAGAGAAATTGCTCGAAAAATGTTAGCTCAAGGGCTTGATGCCGCCCAGGTTGTCACTATAACGGGCCTGTCCATTGAAGAAATAAAGACTTTGTCTACAGAATTGTAAAGATTAAGCTAACGATAATTTACGGGAATATCATGACGATTGAAATTAGAAGAGGCATTGTTATTGGTGTGGGCTGGCAAGGGACGCAAATTGCCGTAGAGTTAAGTAAGCGGCTACAGCGGCGGCATGGCGGTGTACCGGTTATTCAAAGCATCGCCTTCTTGCTTGATGAAGATCAAAGGCGGTTATCTGAGCAAGATCTGTCTCGAATGAATAGTCCCCAGATAATCCCCATTTCGCTGGATGAGGAACAGATCAAGTCTCTAAAGGCCAAGCCTGATGTTCAAAGTTGGCTGCCTGAAATCGAAACATTAAACCTGGAGCATCGGGCTGGTGTGCGTCTCGCCTTATTAAACTTGTATTTTGAAATCAGAAAAACGTTAGAGCAAATTATTGATAATCAGTTGTTGAGTTATGAGAGTGAAGAGGCAATGCCGCCGGATATGAAGATCGCTTCACCTGACTCCACCCCTATTGACATTTACATCGTTGGTAATTTGGCTGACACACTAGCCAATGGCTTATTGGTTGACCTAGCCTACCTGGTCAAAAAGATTACCACCCAAAAGGAAGCGGATAATCTTTCTTTCCAGATGAATAGTCTATTGTTGTTTCCTCACTTAGCCGATCATTGGCAAAATTCTGATGACAATATCCAGGCAAAAGCGCAGGCTTGCAGTTATGCAGCCTTGAAAGAGTTTGATTATTATATGGACGCTCACCATTATCGCCTCCATTATTCCCCGGCCAACGAAACGGTAGAATTCGACAAGGTTTCGCCGTTTGAACCCAGTTGTTGCTATCTCATCGCTTCCACAAATGAAGGCAATATGACCATTAAGCCTGAGGATGCAACCCAGATGGCCGCTGAGTGGTTATATCATATTTTTATGGCTGCCCTTTATTCCCAACTGGCCGGTGATTTTAATATTAGCCATTATGGTCCCGGCCATGCCATCGCCGGCTATAGTAGCATTAGCCTGTCATCACTGATGCTGCCCTTACGCTATCTACG
>CAZWZZ010001365.1:0-1663 GCA_964638395.1 uncultured Caldilineaceae bacterium | reverse complement strand
CCAATCTTGACCAACTGACGCTCTGGCTAGGTGGATTTTTTGGCCTGCTATTGCTAATCGCCATCGGGGGGCTGTTCTACCTGATCCGCTATCTGCGGCGGGAGCGGACCAAACGGGCCTGGCAGAGCTTCGCGGCGGCCAACAGCCTGGCGTTCAAACCGGGTCGCCTGCCGGCAGGGGCCTTCGTCAGCGGCTCAATCGACGGCCAGCGGCTGACCTTGCGCTCTCAGGGCAACCGCACCCGGATGATCCTCGCCGGCGACCTGGCCCGGCCGGTCAGCGACAATAACGAGGCCGCTGTGGAGGCCCTGGTTCACGCCCTGGCCGCAATCTACAACAGCGCCCTCACCCAGCCCGCGCTCCGCCATCTACACGACGATATGGCGCGTCGCCGGTCGGCCATCTTTGAATTTATCCGCTTCGGGTGGCGCTTCGTTCGAGGCCGCTCTTTGACCGAAGCTCTGGCTGATGATGACCCGGCCATTGACCCGGAGACCCTCAAAAAGTTCGAGCCACTTCTACGTGATCTCAACCACAAAATTTTCAGAGCCTATGGCGTCGATGGCTGGCCTCTGTTTCAAACCGCACTGCAACGCTCGTCCTTCACCCTGGATTATACCACTATTGGCCGCTCCGCACAGGGTACGGACATCCAAGAGAGGTTGGAGAACTTCCAGGCATCGTTTCGTGACGCGGTGGCAGCCAGTTTCAGCAAGGGGCAGGTGGCGCTGGGTGAGACCCGACAGGCGATCACCTACCGTCAAGACTCGCTGGAGACGGATGGCGACTATCTCCAACGAATTTACAATCTGCTGGCGAGTCTGGCTCGCGGCTATCCGTTTTTGTTGGATATGGGGGGTGATTTACTGCCGTTTCTGCGCGAGGCGGCCAGTGCCGATAGTGATTTAGGCGAGGTCGTGCGGCAATTGATCCGGGACATCGCCGCCGAAACGGAAATCCGGCTCGGCCAGCGGCCCGACCAGTTTTTGTGCGTCCGCTGCCTGACCCACTGTGGGCCGCACAAACTGACCGTGCCGACCGGCCAAACGTTTATCTATTACGGCTGCCGCACTTGCCGCCAGAGCCGCAATTTCTTCGAGGGGGAGGCTATCATTCTACTCGACCGGGGCTACAGGGCCACCGAACCGCTCCGGGCGGATGGCAAATTGCGGGTCAACTGGTTTGCCGAGCGGAGCCTGTTTGATTTCGATAGCGTCGAGATCATCGACGCCGATGATGAGGCCGTCGAACGGTTTGCCGTCCAGGTCGGCAACGATACCGACCCGGTACGCCAGCCCCGCTACGCCGCCATACGTTGTCTCGTCTCGTCCCAATGCAGGCTGTCAGAAAATAGTCTCCGCATTTTGGAGAAGACGTTCGGCACGGTCGTCATTCAATCGACAAACGATCCGACCTAGTACAGCATGGCGAAAATCTTCCGACAGTTATTTCGCTCGTAGCAAGACTGTCCAACAGGGAGGCTTCGCACTGACTTGCGTCGTTGCCCGGCAGCCCGCCAAGTCCGTGACTTGGCGAGTCGCTCTATCTGTCGGGTGATTTATGCCGCCGTGTACTAGACTTCCAAAATCTCTTTTTCCTTGGCCTCTCCAATGTCATCGACCTTTTTGATATAGTCGTCGGTTAGCTCCTGGATTTTGTCCTT
>CAZWZZ010001364.1:0-1663 GCA_964638395.1 uncultured Caldilineaceae bacterium | reverse complement strand
AGGCCAAACGTCGTCCATTTACGGTAGCAAATTGCTTGCAGATAATCTTTAGGGACAAAACCTTTAGGGTCTGGCTCCAAAATGAGAATTGCTGCTCCTACCTAAAATGTGGTAATTTCTTCTTGATCCTCTACCAAAAATGTGGTATTATGGTCATATAAATTCCTTAATTTTGTTAAGGAGAACAATATGGAAAAAGAGGCTCAAGCCGATAAGCCGGTCGTGGAGCGAGAGGGTTGGCTCAGTGGATGTTTGATGTGGTTCTTCTGGGGCAGTTCGATGAGCGTGATGGGCGTCTTTTCCCTGGTTCTCCTGGGCCTGCTCATCGTCTCGGTGGCCTTGAACCTCTATCTGGGCTGGCAGCTGGCCGGGTTGGAACTGGCCATCACCCGCCGGGGCCAGGCTCCGGTCGAATTTCCGGCCCCGATTGCCACCGATATTTTGGCTACCATTCCTACCCAAACGCCACTCGCTCTCCCCCCCGCTGCCGAAACCTCCGCCGCCGAGACCCCCGACGTAGAACCGCCGGCCACCGCCCTCCCCTCGCCGTTGGCGGCTCAGGTGGCCACCCTGTCCGCTTTGGCCACGGAGGTGGCCGCGCTACGTGCCGAGCCTCCCCTGTCTGCTGCGACGGGCACGCCCCCCCCGACTGTGGCCGTCCCTGCGGCGGTAGCCCCACCCCCGGACGAACCCGGTGCAACGGCTTCACCCCCGGCTGAGCCTGAGGCGGTGGCAGACTCCGCCGGCGCGGCAGAGGCAGAAGCCAAAACCGGCCCCGATACCGCCTCCGCCTTCAGCGCCCCGGCAGAGGCCGACCCAGCGAAGCAAGCCGCCGGCGCGGCGGTAGACCCCACCCTTGTGCCCTACGCCGAGCTGACCTCAGCCAACTCATACGAGCTGATCCCCATCAACGGCGAACGGGACAAACGGCCCGCCGCCGAACATGGCGATCTCAATTTGAAGTTGCGCGACCCGCAACCCATCGAGGTCGAACTGGGCCTGGTCGATGTCGGCTCAGGGGTCGATGCCGACGCCCCGAAGCTGTCGGCCATCTTCGAGCCGGACTTCACCGCCGCCTACGCCGTTCACGACTGGGATTGGGGCTGTAACTGCAAAGGCGACCTCATCCGGGATGACCAGGCCATTTTGGTCGGCATCAACACCACCCCCGGTGAGCCACTCTTCATTCCCCCGACCGAGCGGGATATTTACGACGGCAAATACCACGCCGTCGTCCTCTACGCCTCGGAGGATAGCCTGACCTTTCTCTACGCTCGTGAAGGGACGGTAGCCCTGGGCTATACGGTCCATTACGTCGGCCTGCGAACCGATCCCAATCTATTGTCGCTGTATCAAGAGAGCGAAGGCAGCGAACTGCCCGGCCTGACCCTCGATACGCCGGTGGGCACGGCTACCGCTGAACTGCTGGTGGCCATTCGGGATAACGGCAAGTTTCTCGATGCCCGCTCTATCAACGATTGGTGGGACTGATGGCCCCCTTCCGCAATAGCGATCTTAGCAAACTGTTCATCGGCGGCTGTGGCGTTCAACTGGGGCTGTTGCTGACCTTTCTCGGCCTCAGCCTGACGCTCTTCATCTGTGTGATGTTGACCGTCACCGGCGCTCTGACCTTCTCCGTCGCCCACTCCCTGGCCCAATTGCC
>CAZWZZ010001363.1:0-1666 GCA_964638395.1 uncultured Caldilineaceae bacterium | reverse complement strand
GCGTGGTGCTGGAGAATGAGCGGGCAGCGGCGGGGCATCAGCCACCGCAGCAGCCGGGTGTGCAGGGGAAAAAGCAGGCCGTTGAGATGCACCACCGTCGGTACGCCGTCGCGCAGACTGTCCCGGCAAATCTGCCGGACGCAGCCATAAAGCGTCCCCGGCTGCTGCCAGGCCCGGATTGTCGGGCCGAAGCGATCCGGGATGAAGTGGTAGGTGACGCCGTTTCGCTCAACCGTCGCCGCTTGAGCGGCCCGTTGCATCACCGTTACCGTCGCCCCCGCCCCGGCCACCCCCTCGGTCCAGCCGGTCAGGTTGACGTAATGGGCCAACAAATCCGCCGGAGACTCAAACCAGGCTTCGTAAAAAAAGTTGAGGATGACCACCCGCATCATTCACCAGTCTCCGCTCGCCGGGTCAGCCGGTCATGCCGCCACAGCAGCAGCAGAGTCAGCCCCACGCCACAAACTTTGGCGATAAATTTGGCGGCAATCGCCCCGACTGCTCCCCACACCGGAATGAGCCAGAGCGCAATCAAGAGCAAAATGGCTACGCGAAATCCTTCGGCTAAGGCTGATAAATCGGAACGGTCGAAGGTGTAAATCAGCAAGAGCGCGGGCAGGGTGAAAATATCAAAAATGGCCACGCCGAGGAGCAGTTGAAACAGGGTCACGGCCGGGCGAAAAGCCTCGCCGTAGAAGAAGGGGATGAACCAGATGGCCACCGGCCCCAAGCTAATTAGCGCCAGGCTAATCAGGGCGCTCCGTTTGAAGCCCTGCCGCAGGTAGTCCCGTAATGCCCGGCGATCTTGCAACGACGAGGCCATCGGGATGAGGACGGTGTAGAGGCTGTGGTTGACCGTCTCCACGCGGGAGGCCAGGCCGAGGGCCAGGGCGTACAGGCCAACGGTGGCCGGGCTTAACCACAGGTTGATGAGGAAAAAGTCGAGATAGGCGATTAACGTTTTGAAGATGTTGGCCAGCCACAGCCAACTACCAAAACGGAACAGGCCGGGGGCAGCCTGACGCAGCGCGGCCAGGCCGGGAAACCGGAGCGGCGACGCGCCCGCCTCGCCCCAATCACGAGGCAAGAGCCGCCGGCCCACCATAAACCCGACCAGGGCCGTACCCGCGCTGATGCCGACCAGGGCCGTGGCCAGGGTCAGCGTGCCGCTCAGGGCCAGCCCTCCGGCCAGCAGCAGGGCCAGGGCCGAACTGCTGACCAGCACGCTGGAGATACGCCCGAAATGGCTGGTTCCTTGCAGGATAGCGTTGACCGCGCCGTTGAGGGCGGTGGTGATGACCCCCAGCAGGGCCAGCGACAGCAGCCAACCGTTGTCAGGTAGTTGCAGCAGATAGCGGGAGATTGGCCAGGCCAGCAGCACACCGAGGGCCACGCCCCCGACGGCCAGCCCCAGCCGCAGCCAGAAAAAAACCTGAGCCTGTCGCCGGGCCGCCGGGCGGTCGGTGGGCCAGGCGGCGGCGATGTTTTTGACTGCCGCCTCGGTCAGGCCGACGTCGATAACGACGCCGACGATGCCGACCAC
This sequence comes from uncultured Caldilineaceae bacterium, assembly GCA_964638395.1. Taxonomy (GTDB): domain Bacteria; phylum Chloroflexota; class Anaerolineae; order 4572-78; family J111; genus CAZWZZ01. The sequence continues at coordinate 123 of CAZWZZ010001363.1, read as the reverse complement.
CGCCGTCAGCAGGGAGTAGATGCCGAAATCCTCCGGGCCGAAGGTGCGGACGATGAGGATGCCGGTCAGAAAGCTGAGGGCCATCCGGGCCAGCGTGCCGCTGAAGATGACCGCCCAGCCCTG
>CAZWZZ010001362.1:0-1667 GCA_964638395.1 uncultured Caldilineaceae bacterium | reverse complement strand
TCCAGATCGAGGGGGCGCAATTCGTGTAGCAATAGGCGCATCTCCTTCAACGCATACTGAGCCGTCTCTCCAATCCGGTTGAAATTGTGGCGAATGACGCTCCGCTCCGCCTCTTTGCTCATCTCCCAGCCCGCCTCGGCGAAGAGGGTCAGGCTGCATAACGATTGGGTGACGGCATCGTGCAGCTCGCGGGCCAGCCGCTCCCGCTCCTCCATCACCGCGGCCTGCTCCGCCCGGCGATGGAGGCGGTCATTCTCCACGGCCACGCCGATATGCCGGGCAATCGAGGCCAGCAGATCGACCTCTTCCTCCGTGAAGCCGTGCCCCTGCCGGTCGAAAATGCTCAACAGGCCCACCAGATGGCCCCGCGCCCGCATCGGCACGCCTAAATAGGACCAGGCTTCACCGGCCGGGCTGAAACGGGCCAACTCTGGATTGGCGGCCAGATTGGGGATGAACAGCGGCCGTTTTTCTTGCAGGGCAAAGCCGACCAAACTGCCATTGGTCGGTAAAAAGTCGATTTGGGGTAAAATAGGATGGGGTAAATTGCGCTGAACGGCCAGTTCCAGAATATCGTCACTGTCGGTAATGGTGTGGATAGCCCCGACCTGACCTTTGATGACGGCCAACACCCGCTCCAGAGCCTTGTCGAGGGTGGCTCGGAGGTCGAGCGACTCGCTGGCGATGGCCGCAATTTCATACAGCGTGGTCAACTCGCGGGTACGGTTGGCCACGCGCTGCTCCAGATTTTCGTTGAGCGCCTGAATTTCGGCTTCGTGCCGGCGTCGCTCGGTCACATCACTGACCACGCCATAAACCATCGTCCGGGCCGTGCCGGTGCGATCCGTCTCGATCTCCATCCGGCGGCTGTCCCGGACCCAGATGATCTGCCCATCGGCCCGCATCAGCCGGTATTCGACTTCGCTGTGGCCGCTCTTGGCCGCCCGCTCAAACTGGACGAAGGCCGGGGCGCGATCATCGGGATGAATCAACGACGGCCAGAAATGCCAATCGGCCATAAATTTTTCGGTGGGGTAGCCGGTCAACACTTCCAGGTGGGGCGAAAAGTAGATGCTGCGGGGCCGGGTGGCCTCGCTCACATCGCCGGCATAAATGTGGTCGCTGATGGAGGAAATAATGTGCAGAAAGCGTTCGCCGTTGGGTTGCTGTCGGTTCATGGGTCGGGTCAGGTTGTTAAGGGTCGATACTCTGGTAACAATGTTATGAACAGTGTATCACACCGGCCGGGGATGTTTCAATGAGGCAATGGGCATAGAGCGAGGGCCGGAACAGCAATTCTAAATATGGCGAATAAGACCCTAAAGGTTTCCATAGATCAGGCCAAACGTGGTCGATTCACGGTGACGAAGCTGCTTTCAAGTAACCTTTAGGGACGAAACCTTTAGGGTCTGGCTTCAAAATGAGAATTGCTGAGGGCCGGAACAGCAATTTGTTTTTTTCCGGTGACTGTAGTACTCATAAGGGGGCGTGGAATCAAGAAGATACTTTGGGATGGTTCAGAATAAGTTGACACTTTTTTACCCGCCAGGTTGAGCAACGTCACTCCGTAAAACGAAAAACGTGAAACGTAAGCGGTTATTTTGTCAAAATGATTACGTTTTGCGCCTTACGTTTTACGACGTTGTCAACCTAATTTCTTGGGGATT
>CAZWZZ010001361.1:0-1671 GCA_964638395.1 uncultured Caldilineaceae bacterium | reverse complement strand
CCTTATTACCAGGCCAACGTCACCGGCGCCAAAAATATCATTGACGCCTGCCGGGCGCAGGGCATCGGCAAGCTGGTCTACACCAGCTCGCCCAGCGTCATCTCCAACAACCAATCTCGTGAGGGCGACGATGAGACCCTGCCCTATCCCGACCGGTATGAGAATGTCTATTCTCACACTAAGGCCCTCGGCGAGCAACTGGTTATCCAGGCGAACAGTCCCACCTTGCTAACCACCTCGCTCCGGCCTCACCTTGTCTTTGGGCCGCGTGATAATCACCTCCTACCGCGCATCGTGGCCCGCGCCCGGGCCGGGAAATTGATCCGAGTCGGGGATGGCCGCAACAAAGTTGATATGACCTACGTCGAAGACGCAGCCCGTGCCCATTTGCTGGCTGCCGATGCGCTGGAGCCGGGATCACCCGTGGCCGGCTCCTGCTATTTCATCAGCCAAGATGAGCCGGTGTCGCTATGGCCGTGGCTCAACAACCTGCTGCGCCGCCTCGATATTCCGCCGGTCAGCCGCAGCATCCCCTTGAGCGTAGCCCGGCCCCTCGGCGGCCTGCTGGAGGTCATCTATCGCACCCTACGCCTCAGCGGCGAGCCTCGCCTGACCCGTTTCCTGGCCAGCGAACTGGCCCTCAGCCATTACTACGATATTTCCAGAGCCAAGAAGGATTTTGGCTACCGGCCCCACTTTACGATGGCTGAGGCGCTGGAAAAGACGCTGGCTTTTCCCCTTTGAGTAAAATAAAAATCACTCTAGTTAATAGAGTGATTTTTTAATGCTATTGCTGATTGGCTATTCAAAGGATAGCCCCGTTTTTAGAAAATAGACGCGCTAGACCAGTTTGGATAAATCCTCAGCGGCCCGCTTCATATCCAGGAAGATAAGCCCCAGCTTGGCATCGCCCCGGGCCAGAGCCGTGAGAACGGCTTCTTCGCCGACAGACATCAAGATTACATAGCCGTTATCCCCACGAATATAAACCTGATCGAGGATACCCCGGCCCAATTCGCTGGCAATCCGCTCCCCCAGAGAGAGCATTGCCGCCGACATCGCCGACACCCGGTCTTCCTCCACATCGGCCGGCAAGGATGACGCCATAATCAAACCATCTACACTGACCACGGCCGAAGCCTCAATATCAGCAGTCCCAGATTGTAAATCCCTCAGACGGGTTACCATTTGCTCCGTGCGAGATGCTGCCATGCTTAATCAAAATCTCCTTTCAAAAAAGGTGTGTTACCTCAGCGGCGGTTTGTTCAATGTGTCGCCAGCACGATTATTATCGAAAAGGTAGATATGACGCTGATTAATCCCTAAAAAGGAATGATTTCTGAAGTAATGACCCCAGACAGAGCCATAATAGCACAACTACAAGACTATGTCAATGTACCTGCCGAAGTATTCTTAACAGTTTAGCCGAGACTAAATTTTTGGAAAAAGAGGCCAAATGGGGCGTTCGGTCACTTAACATTGGTAAACTTAAATCAATTCCCTAAATTTCAATAAATAATCTGGGAAGTGGGGCGTTATGTTTACCGAGTTTGGTTTGTTTCATTCCATTAAGTTGGGATGTCAATCCGAAATCCATTACCACTTTGCCATTGGTCCAGCGGCCCGGTTCCAACCCCGCGATTTTGCTCAGGGACAGTCAATGTCATTAAG
>CAZWZZ010001360.1:0-1676 GCA_964638395.1 uncultured Caldilineaceae bacterium | reverse complement strand
TTCGCTGATCTGCTTCAAGCCGATGTCATCGATCCAAAATTGATCTTTGCTGGGGGGCACGGCGAAGCCTTTCTCAGCCGCCCGCAGCCGCCAGGTGGTGTCGATACGCAGAAAAACGGTGATCGTCTCGGCCTGGGCCGTCGCCGCCACTTCTTCGATCCCGCAGATTTTGCAATCGTTGCGCCAGTTATCCTCAGACCAGACGACGTTGGGCGAGCGGGAGTCGGTGCCGCCGGAGGGGTCGATCCCGATCCGGCGACCGATGCCCCCCACCTGACTATTGATCGATCCGTCGTTCGCCAGCGAGTCGAACACCAGCCAGATAATGTTGGCGTAGTAGGTATTGCCGGGTGTCACCGGAACCTGTTGGTATAGACCGCCCACAAAATGGTCCTTCGTGACAATATAAGCGGCCGGACAGAGCGGGGCGTGACACTCCCCGCCCCCTTGTAGCACAGAAATGTCTGCCCCCCCGGCCTCGGTGAACGTCTGCCAGCCGTCCAGGCCGTTGTCGAAGGTGCAGTTGGGCATAATATTCTCCGGCTCCTGGCACACATCAGGCAGTTGGGCCGAGACATCGGGCACGACACCCATCATTAGTAACAAACCGATAAAAATCGCAAAAAGTTTTTTCATAATCCTTGCCGAATGTTTAACTCAAGTTGTCACCTTTGTTGCCAGCACCCCTCGATACGCTTCTAGCTACTCGGGATGCGGCGAAAAATCATCCTGAGTGCCGCAGGTATATCGAAGGGTGATTTTTCGTCGTATGATAGCAACTTGATTCACTTACTAACGCAGCAACGATTGTGCATTATACGCTAAGGATTTGGAGATGCAAGAAAATAAAAAGGGGAGACAAACCCATCTGTCCCCCCAAAACGGTCAAAATCAAGTTGAATGGCTCAAATCAGAACGTCATCAACCTTACCCTCCGCCCGGTGTGGGGGACACGACTCCGGTTGCCGTTGGGGTGGGTGGATCGGTGGGTAGGGCGGTCGGCAACACGAAAGGCGTATTGGTCGGCGTCGGCGTATTGGTCGGCGTTGGGGTCACGGTTGGCGTCGCTGTCGGTTCACCCGGAGCCTCTTGGCCCGGTTGTCCGTCAGGGGTTTCGCCCCCACCGGCCAGGAAGACATTATAGGCAGCCGCAGAGCCTAAGCCACAGACGATGACCAAGCCAAAGACGGCCAGCAGAACCAAACGCAGATTGATGCCGCCGAATTTTTTCTCCGTCGCAGCATCCGTCCCCGACTCCTGCATAACGCTGGGCCATTCGAGATCATCATCACCAAAGTCATCACTAACTTCTTCATCGACGCCAAAAAATTGATCGTGGAACGTTGCCCCATCGCCAGAGACCTCCTCTTCACGGGCCTCCATAGCCTCGCCGGTGAGATCATGGACGTTGAATGTCCCTGATCGTAGGGCTTCTAACCCTTTTTGGGCAATAATATTATTCGGGTTGAGGGCCAGAACATTTTCCAGACAAATTTCACGATCTTCGTCGGCATCCACGACCGAACTCAACCACAGCCAGACATCTTCGTTATCCTCTTCGGTCTCCAAAATCTCCTCAAGGATACGACGCCCCTCCTGCTTGTCTCCACTTCTAATTGCCTCGATGGCTTCTTCTAACATCGCCATTAGTATAGCGCTCCGATTGAATGACTTTT
>CAZWZZ010001359.1:0-1676 GCA_964638395.1 uncultured Caldilineaceae bacterium | reverse complement strand
GATTCGTGATCCGTGATTCGTGAGGCTTGCCCCATAAAATCATCACGGATCACGTGAATTGGCAGATTTATTTTTCTGGAATAGCCTAAGACGTTATTTTGTCAAAATCATTACGTTTTGCGCCTTACGTTTTACGACGTTGTCAACCAAATTTCTTGGCGATACGAACCATCCCAACAGATTTTACGTTTCACGCTTTATGTTTTACGTTTCACTTTTTCCCTTCTCCGGGCGCTGCACGAAAAAGGCCAGGCTCCCAATGCCCAGCGGCAGGAGCAGCAGGCCGGTCATGGCAAAATTGTAGCTGCCCAGGTAATCCAGGCTGGCCCCCATCACATACGGTCCCAGCGAAGTGCTGCCGATGACGCCGATGGAGGTGACGCCCTTGATTTGGCCCAGGTAGCGACGGCCAAAATATTTGGGCCAGACGGTCGAATCCATAACCCGGAAGCTGCCGCTGGTCAGGCCGAGGAGGGCGGCGTACAGCAAAGCGTGCCAGGGAGCGGTCATCACCTGCACCAGAACCAGGCTCCCGGCCAGGCAGCCCAGAACCAACGCCAACAACAACCGGGCCGAATATTTATCCAACAGCCGGCCCAGCCCCAGATTACCGATGACGGCGAAGCCGGCCATGACGGAGAAGGCGGTCACGCTGATCTCCCGGCTCAGGCCGCGCACCCCGAAGAGGGAGACCTGGTGGAAGACCAACCCGGCCATAATCAGGGTCATACTGGATAGGGCGACTAAAAAGAGCCAGAAGACGCCGGTCTGCCGAGCCTCGACCAGGCTCCAGTTCCGCTCGCTGACCGGGGCGGTCAAGAGATCGGCGGCAGCCGGTGGCGGGGCATCGCCGTCGGGGGTCAGGCCGTACTGTTCGGGCCGATCTTTGAGGAAAATCCAACCCGGCGGCAAGACAATGGCCCAGATCAACAGGCCCAACCCCAGCCAGGCCCCGCGCCAGTCGAATTGGCGAATGAGCAACTCCGCCAGCCAGGGAAAAATGATCAGGGCCAGGGGCAGACTGAGGCCGGACAGTCCCATCACCAGCCCCCGCTGCCGGATGAACCATTGGGCGATGGCGTTGTTGCTGACCAGTTGCAGCGAGCCGAAGCCGAAAAAGCGCAGGGCCAGAAAGCCGAGGAAGGCCGTCAGGAGACCCTGCACCCAGCCCATCGCCATCGTGACCAGCCCCAGGCCGAAGGCCACCAGCAGCAACATCCGGGACGGCCCGTAGCGATCCACCAGCCGCCCGGTCAGCGGCAGCAGCAGCGAGGCCGAAAGCGTCGCCCCGCCGTAGATCAGCGACATCGTGGCCCGCGAGCTGCCCAAATCGGCAATCAGGAAGTCGAGAAAGATGCCGACGGTGAAGGTCTGGCTCGGCCCCATCATCACCGTGCCGATGGTGCCGACGATAAGAATGACCCAGCCGTAGAAGAAGGGGGTGGCCTCGATCAGGCGGCTGGATTTGGGTGGGTTGTGTAGATTCATAGATGATCCGAGTGACTCCTCCGCCCATTATGCCGGATATTCCCCGGATCGTCTAATCGGACAGTTATTTTATGGCCGAGGGCCGGTCGTTACCTTCACCGCTACCATATCCTCCAGATAATCGGTTGCATCGTGGGTTTCCCAAAATGCGCCTGCCTCGGTTCGCGTCATCTCCGGAGTCTTCGCCA
>CAZWZZ010001358.1:0-1682 GCA_964638395.1 uncultured Caldilineaceae bacterium | reverse complement strand
TAGAGCGTCCGCTCCGGGACCTGGCTGCGGAACCAGTCGAGGGCTTCCCGTTCGATAGCGGACAGACCGTTGTGGCTGTAATCAGCCCGGCGACTGTAGGGCTTGAGGCCGGCGACGTAAGGGTAGTAGAGGGCGTTGTAGTAGCGCCATGCTTCGGTCGTACCAAATTCGCCTTCATCGCGGGGCTTGAGCCGCTCGATGCTGTCGATCAGCAGACTCCGCAGTTCGGCGGCCCGCTCCAGGGTGTCATCCCTGGCCGCCCGCTCCCGGAGTCGGCGATCAATCATCGGTAGATGAGTCAAAGGGCTACCGGCCAGTCGGGACAGGTCCCCCATATGGCTCAGGGCGCGACGGGTCAGGCGCACAAATTTGGCCGGTTCGACACTGTCAGGATCGAACGAATCGGGCAGGCGAGGCAGGGCGCTGGCCGTGGCCCGCAGCTCGGCCCGCTCCCGGCGCAGGTGCGGCAACGCGGCGAAGGCGATCCGGTCGATGCCGGCCTGAATAGCATCGGTCCAGGTCTGGCTGATGATGGCCGCCGTGATCGTCCCCAGCAACAGCAGCAACATCGGGAAGGTCAGGCCCGTGCCAAATTGGATGGTCAACAGCACCAGGCCGCCAAAGAGCAACACCCCAAACAGAGCAAACTCAAAAGCCCGGATCAAATCGGGCAGCAGCCGCTCCCCCTCCTCGAAGGCATCGACCCAGGCGATGACCCCGCCGAGGATGATAAAATCGAGGCTGATGCCCAGCAGGAGCCAGGGCCGGGGCAGCCAGTCGAGCGGAAAGAGCAACAGCCCCGCCGCCAGCCCAAAAAAGATCGAGGCCACCAACAGCAGCCCAACCGCTTGCCCCTGTTGTACTTGTCGCCACCGCCAACCCAGTCCCACAATGACCAGCAACATCGGCCCCAAAATAGCCACGACAAAAAGCAGGTAGGCCGACCCGGCCTGGGGCACGTCACCGCTGAAATCAAAAATTAGCCTGGTTCCCGCGCTGAGGAGGTAAAAGAGGGCCGCCCCCAGCCACAACGTATGTCGCCACACCCGCGACAGGGCCGCATGCAGGGGCGACGCTTCCGGCAGCAGATAGAGCATCGTCACGAACCAGAAAAAGGCTGGCAGAAAGAGGGAGGGCCAATGGAGCCGGGCCAGTAGACGGGCCGCTTCCGGCGTCGGGGCGCGGAGGGCCAGAAAGCCGGTGGCCAGGCTAAAGGCATAGGCTGCTACGCCCAACCCGGCATACCGCAACCGCAGGTTGGTCGGGTCGCGGGCAATGAGATACAGCCCCAGCCACAGGGCCAGGCTGTAGGTAATGATTTCGAGGGTTAGGATTCCCATTAACACCTTAACAACAATTGTGATCTGATGCTATGGATAATACCAAATTTTGATTAAAAAGCGAACATCAGTAGACTACTGCACCCGCATCCCCTTCGATAAACTCAGGACACGGCTTCGATACGACCTCGTTCCTCGGTCTACTCAGGATGCTGCGGCCTACTGGACATAGTCGGCAAGACACGCCGGGGTGTCGCCGCGCAGAACGTTACTTGGTCCCCTACGATCCCTAGTATGGAGCGGGCCGTCATTATCCTACATCTCGTATATTCCCCCGTTCCGCCTCTGCCCTCTAATTTGAGCTATCTCCCGTCTCATGGTATAATATATTGTCAATGTTAC
>CAZWZZ010001357.1:0-1685 GCA_964638395.1 uncultured Caldilineaceae bacterium | reverse complement strand
GCTTCTTCTACCCCGTCGGGCGGCCCGGCGACGTTACGAATACCGTCAACGTCGAATGGCTGCCGGAGGGGATGCCGGACGCCGAAACGCCGACGCGCAGCACCCGCAGCTTGGGGCGGACGGTCAAGCTGTATCTGTTCAAGATGGCCGGTTGGCCGGAGCCGAGCCTGGGGCTGCACAAGGTTCGCTTTGTGCCCACCGCGAAGCTCGACGCGGAGCAGCCCACGCCGGACGAGCGTAGTTACCCGGTCGAAGGGGGCGAGGCCCGCTACCGGCTGCTCAAACAGGGGGACCTCCAGTCCGGCCAGCGGATCCTGCTGCTGGTTCACGGTTTCACCTCGGAGACCAAACCGATGGTGGGCCAAATTCTGCCCTGGCTGGAAGCAAACGGGCTGGGGTACGATCATTATCTGACCTTTGATTATGAGACGTTCAACACCCACATTAAGGACAACGGCGAGACTTTGGCTAAAGCCTTGACCGCCGCCGGCTTTGGCCCGGAGGATGAGCGGCAGCTCGACATCATCGCCCACAGTATGGGCACCCAGGTCATCCGCAGCCTGGTCGAGCAGCAGGGCGGCGACGCCTTTGTGGATCGCTGTGTCCTGGCCGGGCCGCCCAATCAAGGAACCCGCCTGGCCGAGGCCAAGCGACTGGTTCCCTGGCTGGGCACGCTGCTGCTCAACCAGGCCGGTCCCACCCCGCCCACCGTCATCGCCAGTTGGGCCTTGAAAAAGGTGGCCGACGATGCCAAAGGCGGCGGCGACCTCCGCCCCGGCTCCGAGTTTTACCAGGCCCTCAACGGGGCCACGACCGAGGCCACCGTGCCCTACTACATCCTGGCCGGTCGTCACGATTTAGCCACCGAATTCCGGAGCGTCTGGGAGCGCCTGACCAAAACCCTGGTCGGGGCCGCCGACGCCGGGCTGGATATGCTCTTCGGCGACCAGCACGATATGGTCATCCCCGTGGCCAGTATGCTCAAGGTCCGGGATGGCAACTACCCGGTTGATCTGTTAGCCACGCAGGTGTTGCCCTGCAATCACTTCCAATATTTTAGCGACGACCAGAGTCGGGCGGCGTTGTTGGGGTGGTTGAAGGGCTGGGAAAATAGCCACAGAGGCACGGAGTTAGCCACAGAGGCACGGAGAACACAGGGAAAAGATAAATAAAAAAAACTCTGTGCCCTCTGTGCCTCTGTGGCAGAAAGAGAGACAACTACAGAGACGCGGAGATCATTGAGAAGAATAATAAAACTCTCCGTGATCTCTGTGCCTCTGTGGCAAAAAAAGGAGTCAACACAATGGACGAGCAAGCCCTCAACAAGCTAACCGAGCGTATCATCGGCTGCGCGATTGAAGTGCATCGCCAACTGGGGCCGGGGTTGCTGGAGTCGGTCTACGAGTCGGCCCTGGCCGTGGAGTTCGAGCTGGCCGGGCTGGCGTACCAGCGACAAGTTTCATTTCCGATTATCTACAAAGGGCGACGTATTGGCGAACACCGCCTGGATTTGCTGGTGGCGGAGACCGTCATCGTCGAACTCAAGAGCGTGGAGCGGTTCGACCCGATCTTTGAGGCGCAGATTTTGAGCTATTTGAAGCTGACCGGTAAGCCGCTGGGATTGTTGATTAATTTCAATAACCGGCTGCTCAAGCAGGGGGTGAAGCGGTACCGGCTGTAACCGG
>CAZWZZ010001356.1:0-1686 GCA_964638395.1 uncultured Caldilineaceae bacterium | reverse complement strand
TGGGCTGAGTCAAGGTCGGATTGACAGAACATTTGTCTAATGTGACATTGTCGAAGTAGTTACCAAACCGGTTTGATAGATGAGAGGAGTCCCACCCCGTATGTCAATATCTCGCACCAAAGCAATCTACGACGCCGTACCCTATCCACTCTCCGTTCATTATCGGACACATCCGGGCCACCTGGCGACGATTGGTCACCTGTTTGGCCTGAATGTTCCTGACGTTACTCGCTGCCGCGTGCTGGAGTTGGGCTGTGCCGCGGGCGCGAACCTTTTCTCGATGGCCATGCATTTCCCCGACAGCGAGTTCGTGGGTGTTGATCTGTCGCCGGTGCAGATCGAAGAGGGCCAGCGGATGGCGGCCCACCTCGGCCTTGGTGATAATTTGCGACTTGTGGCTCTGAATTTAATGGATGTGCCCGCTGAGTTTGGGCCGTTCGACTTCATCATTGCCCACGGGCTGTTGTCGTGGGTGCCGGCTCCGGTCCGGGAAGCCACCTTTGATATTTTTCAGCGCCACCTCGCCCCCAACGGGATCGCCTACGTCAGTTACAATACCTACCCGGGCTACTACTTTGTGCAAGGCCCCATCGACTTTATGAAATATCACACCCAACACCTGACCGATCCTGCCCAACAGCTACCGGAGGCGCTTGATATTATGAAGTGGGCTGACACGACTCTCCAAGATGTCGAGACTTTGGCCGATGATAAGTCGCTGGCGGCTTATGCCAATCAACTCAACACACAGCTCGAAATCAGCGCCAACCGTTCGTTAAATTCGCTGTTGCACGATGAACTGGCCGAATACAATCAACCTTACTATTTTCACGAGGTGATGGGCTGGGCGCAGGCGCACGGCTTGCAATATCTGGCCGACGCCTACTTTCCCGCCATAAATCCCGAAGAACTGACGCTCGAAGCGGAGGAACAACTGGATCGGTTGGCTGCGGATGATGTGGTGTGCCGGGAACAGTACCTCGACTTTCTACTCAACCGCCGTTTTCGGCGGACGTTGCTGGTGCGTGACGACATCCCGATAGATCGTGACCCTGCGCCTGACCGGCTGCGTCCTATGTTCTTTCGCTCGCGGGCCAGGGCTGCTCCCGATAACGACCCCACGCAACTCCCGACCCATTACATCTCACCCGATGGTATGGATGTCGAACTCGCATTCGAAGCCGACCATCTCATCACCGGGGCGGCGCTGGCCGTGTTGACAGAGGTCGCTCCCCACGCCTTGACGCTGGATGAGCTGCTGGCCCGCGCCCGCGAGAAATTGGGGCTTGAAGCCGTAGAACCGGCTGCGATCCAGACGCTACTGGATGATTTTTTGCTGATGTTTAGCCTACACGAAGATCTCGTGACCTTACAGTTGTGGCGTCCCGATCTCCCGGTGACGCTCCCAACGCGCCCCACAGCCTATGCTGTGGCCAACCTGTTGGTTCGCCGGGGCGCATATACCGTCAATCAATGGCACGAGCGGTACGTGCAGACCGATGCCCTGGTCAGGCGGCTCCTCCCTTACGTTGACGGAACCCGTGACAAGACGGCGTTACTGGCCCTCTTGCGGGCGTGGGCGACAACCGGCGATGTGACGCCTGATCGCGGTACAAATGAAAACATCGAAGACGTACTCCAGCGAGAACTCGACCGCGTCTTGCAATGGCTGCTGGATAATGCGCT
>CAZWZZ010001355.1:0-1686 GCA_964638395.1 uncultured Caldilineaceae bacterium | reverse complement strand
AAATGTTTGTGCCGCCAAACTACAATGAATTTGGAATGTAACGAAAAATTGGTTGGGCGATAGTCATTCGTTTCTTTCTCTATTCGTTGTAGTATTTCCAGTTTTTTCGAGAAGTGTCATCACCGGAAAGGAGACACCCTCATGGAATATCGCACGCTGGGGCGCACGGGGGTTAAGGTGTCGCCCCTCTGTCTGGGGACGGACAACTTTGCCAACCCGACGCCGGAGGCTGAGTCGATGCGGATTATCGACCGGGCGTTGGAGGCGGGTATCAACCTGATCGACACCAGCAACAGTTATGCTCAGGGGGAATGTGAGCGCATCGTCGGTAAGGCGCTGGCCGGAAACGGACGGCGGCAGCAGACGATTATCGCCACGAAGGTTCATTATCCGACCGGTCCCGGCCCGAACGAGCGGGGCAACTCCCGGCTGCACATTATGCAAGCCTGCGAAGAGTCGCTGCGGCGGCTCAAGACCGATACCATCGACCTGTACCAACTTCACCGGCCCGATTTCGACATCCCCATCGAGGAGACGTTGAGCGCCCTGACCGACCTGGTGCGACAGGGCAAGGTGCGCTACATCGGCAGCTCGACCGCCCCGGCCTGGAAGGTGATGGAGGCGTTGATGGTCAGCGAGTTGAAAGGGTACGTCCGCTTCGTCTCCGAGCAGCCGCCCTACAACCTGCTGGATCGGCGCATCGAGAATGAACTGGTTCCGCTCTGTCAGGCTTACGATTTGGGCCTCATCACCTGGTCGCCGCTGGCGATGGGCATTCTGGCCGGGCGGTACGCCGACGAGCAGGAGCGGCCTGCCGACTCGCGGGCGGCCCTGCGGGGGGGTATCTACGCCGAGCGGGTGACCCCCAGAGCGGTCGAGGTGGGTAATAAATTCGTGCGGCTGGCCGAATCGCTGGGCTACTCGGCGGCCCAACTGGCCACGCTGTGGGTCAAAGCGCAACCGGGCATCACCGCCCCCATCATCGGCCCGCGCACGCTGGAGCAGTTGGAGCATTTTCTGCCCGTGGCCGAGATGACCCTCTCCGCCGAGGCCCGGATCGCCTGTGATGATCTGGTGCCGCCGGGTAGCGCCGTGGCTAATTTTCACAACTCATCCGGCTGGATGAAAATGCGTTTGGAGGTGTAACGATGACCCAGAGTGATATTTGTGATCTAAAGCTGATCGTGGTCGAACCGGGCCATGTCGGTTTTGTTCAATCAACGCTCTACACGTTGCGTTGGGAAGCCAAGATCGGGGACAGTACGATCTACAAATCGGATGATTTCAACATTGACCAGACCAGCTACATCGACGAAAGTCGCATCCGGCCCGGCCAGTTCGATGAGGTGGATGAGATGTATAACCGGATGCTCAACTATCTGGAGGGGCGCGGCTGGCGACCGGAGGCCCGCTCGAATGATTGGGTCAGCCAGATGAAGATGGTGCGATAAGTGGGCGTGGTTAAAGTTAGATTGACATCTGGCCGCCCGTAAAACGAAAAACGTAAAGCGTAATGCTCGCTATATCGTCAAATTTTTTCGTTTTACGCCATACGTTTTACGTTGGTTGTTGTTCCAGGGTCAATGCGTTGAAAACCACTGAGTATAATCGAGGCATTACATCGAGGCATCACAATGAAAATAGATTTTACCGACAAAGTTATTTGTGTGACCGGGGCCTCGCGGG
>CAZWZZ010001354.1:0-1690 GCA_964638395.1 uncultured Caldilineaceae bacterium | reverse complement strand
CCCCTACATCTCCTCCCAGACCGAATGATAGGCCCCAATTTGCTCAAAATACTCCACCAGGCGGGCATAAAACGGATCGGCGGTGATGGTGGCGCTGTCGCCGATGACGATCAACTTGCGCCGGGCGCGGGTCAGGGCCACGTTCATGCGGCGGGTATCGGCCAAAAAACCAATCTCTCCCTCTAAGTTGGAACGAACCAGGGAGATGATGACCGCCTCCTTCTCCCGCCCCTGAAAGCCATCGACGCTGTTGACCTCCACCGGGCGGGGCAGTTGCTCCCGCAGCAGCCGCACCTGGGCCGCGTAGGGGGCAATCACGGCGATGGCCTCAGCGGGCACGCCGGCCTCTCGCAGGGCCTCTACCTTGCGCCCGACCAGAGCCGCTTCCTGCGGGTTGAGGCGGCTCTCCCCCTCCGGCTCGACCTCTTCATCATAGCTGGCCCCGGCGGTGTCGATGAAATGAACGGCGGTCGTGGTCAACGCCGTGTCCATCACGCCGGGCAAATCGGCCAGCAGATGCTCAATCACCGTTGGGTCGGCTTGCAGACTGTCCTCATAAAAAACCGCCGAGGAAAAATCCATAAGGGCTTGGTGCATCCGGTATTGGACCGTCAAGCGCCGGGCGATGTCGGGGCCGAGGTCGGTCAGCAGCCGCTCCATCAGGCTGATACCAAGCCCCTGTCGGGCGGCTTCGATGGAGACAATCGTCGGCGGCAGTTGGCAATGATCCCCGGCCAGCACCAGCCGCTCGCTGCGGAGGAGGGGCAGCCAGGCCCCCGGTTCGGTGCTTTGGGCCGCCTCGTCGATGACGCACAGATCGAAGCGGCGCTGGCCCAACAGGTGGCTGCTCAAGCCGGTGGTCGTCACGCACAAAACCTGGGCGGCGTCCAGGATGCGCTCGACGGCCTGGGCCTCCTGCCGCCGGGCATCCTCGATCATCTGGGTGGCCTCCCGGCGCATGGCCTGCCGCTCCCCCCGCTCCCGCCTGGCCCGCGTCCACTTCCCGGCCTGCTCCCGCAGGGCGTGGGCCTCCCGCATCAGCTTGCGGGCCAGCCGCACATCCGGATCATTTTCGACGATCAAATCGAGGGTGTGGTCCCGCAATTCCGGCAACACACGGGCCGGGTGGCCCAGGCGCAACACCTTTTCGCCCGCTGCCAATAGCCGCTCGAAGATATTATCTACGGCCAGGTTGCTCGGCGCACAGGCCAGCACCGTCTCCCCACCGTGGACGGCCTGGCGGATCAGCTCGACGACGGTGGTTGTTTTGCCCGTGCCCGGCGGGCCGTGGATGAGGGCCACATCTTTGGCGCTCAGGGCAAAACGGATGGCCTCTTGCTGCGACTCGTTCAGGTGATCGAGTCGGAGCGGCGGGTCAAAATCTGAGCGGTCGAGTTCCCGGAAATAGGGCGGCTGTTGGCCCAGCAGGATACGCTTCAATTCGGCCAGGCGATCCCCCCTGGCCTGGCTGACCCGCTGCAAGGCCATCTGCTGCCGTCGCCGGGCCACCTCATCCCCGGACAGATCGAGCCGGAAGGTCACGCCCTCCAGAGACGGCTCCGGCCACTCCTCCAGAGCCACCTGGATAGAGAACTCGCCTATCTGGCTGACCACGCCCCGCCAGGCCAGCCCCTCGCCACTTTCCTCGGAGAGCAGCACCGGCGTGCCCACCCGCAGTTGGGTCCAGGGC
>CAZWZZ010001353.1:0-1693 GCA_964638395.1 uncultured Caldilineaceae bacterium | reverse complement strand
CCCTGAGCCTATCATGCTCAATTTTTATGTCATGTAAAAGTGACAGGAGATGAACTGCTTCGACTTCAACATTGTCTATCTTCTCCTTTGAACTGTAATTAAACTACGGTATAAATTGTTTCAGATAGCGCCCACTTTGCACCAACGAGCCTTTTCGGCTGTCGAGCGACTCTTCGTAGGCCCGATCTTCAACCTCGATGCAGACGGGGCCATCGTAGCCGACATCCCCCAGAATGGAGAAAAATTGGCCCCAATCGACGTCGCCCAGACCCGGCAATTTCGGGGCGTGGTATTCGAGCGGGGTGGCCATAATGCCAACCTCGTCGAGCCGGTGGCGGTCAAGGCGAACATCTTTGGCGTGAACGTGGAACAGTTTGTCGCTGAAAGCCCGCAGCGGTTTGAGGTAATCCATATGTTGCCAGATCATATGGGAGGGGTCGTAATTCAGGCCGAAATTGTCGCTGGGGATAGTCTCGAACATCCGTCGCCAGATGGCCGGGCTGGTGGCCAGGTTTTTGCCGCCGGGCCACTCATCCTGGGTAAAAGCCATCGGGCAATTCTCGATGCCGATTTTGACGCCGTGATCCTCGGCAAATTTAACCAGCGGCGGCCAGACCTCCATAAAACGGGGCCAGTTATCATCCACCGATTTGGTCCAATCCCGGCCAATAAAGGTGTTGACCACGCCCACGCCCAACATTTCGGCGGCGACGATCACTTTTTTGATATGCTCGATGTAGACGGCCGCCTCTTCCCGGTCGGGGGCCAGGGGGTTGGGGTAGTAGCCCAGCCCGCTGATGGTCAACCCCGCCCCGCCGACCACCTCGTTGACGCGAGCCGCTTCGTCCGGGGTGAAATCGGTCACATCGACGTGGGTTACGCCGGCGTAGCGACGCTCGGCCTTGCCTTTGGGCCAGCACATCAACTCGACGCAGGCAAAATCGGCGGACACGGCAAACTCAACCACCGCTTCCAGCGACAGGTCGGGCAGAATGGCGCTCACAAATCCCAGTTTCATCATTGAAATCACTCCTTTGTTAAATTATTCCATAACTATTCAGCCTAACCCTGTCTAGTGGTGGTTCCCAAAAGTTTTTAGGGTGATTATCGCGTTAGCCAAGTCCGTGACTTGGCGGGGTACCGGGCCAACGACGCAAGTCACGGACTTGCTGCGAGCGAAACCGGTGTTTCTGGCTTTACCCCAAAAACTTTTGAAATGGACCACTAGCATCCTGAGTAGCCGTAGTGAAACGGAGGCGTATCGAAGGGTGCTGGTCATCTGAACAGTTGCCATTACTCCACATCAACCCAGCCACCCTCCCGGTGGCTCTTGAGGATGGCCTCACAGATCAAAATCTCTTTGTGCCCCTCGGCGAAGGTGGGGAATGGGCGCGGGGCGGAGAAATCGCCGGCGGCGATGTAATCATAAAAGGCTTTGAAGGATTGCTTGAAGGAATCGTCATACCCTTCGTTGTGACCGCCGGGGTAGGTGATGTGCTGGCGGGCGGTGTCGGAGACCAGGCCGGGGTCGCGGAGGAGGAGTTCGTTCGGTTTATGACGATGGCCGATCCATAGTTCGTTGGGCCGTTCACCATTCCAGGCCACGGCGCTCTCCGAACCGGCGATTTCGTACTGGATGGCATTTTTGCGCCCGGCGGTCATCTGCGACACCCACAGCGAGCCACGCACGCCC
>CAZWZZ010001352.1:0-1694 GCA_964638395.1 uncultured Caldilineaceae bacterium | reverse complement strand
TGGAGCCACTGAAGAAATTCATCGACGGGGAGCCGATGAAGCCGGCCACAAAAACGTTGCCGGGATAATCGTACAGTTGAGTGGGACTATCCACCTGTTGCAGGACGCCATCTTTCAGCACGGCGATGCGGTCAGCCATCGTCAGGGCCTCGACCTGGTCGTGGGTAACGTAAATAAAGGTTGTGCCCAGCCGTTGGTGCAGCTTGGAAATCTCGGCCCGGGTTTGAACCCGTAACTTAGCATCAAGGTTGGAGAGTGGCTCATCGAACAGGAAAACGGCGGGGTCACGGACAATGGCTCGCCCCAGCGCCACCCGCTGCCGCTGACCGCCGGACATGGCCTTGGGCTTACGCTCCAAGAGGTGGGTGATGCCCAAAATTTGGGCCGCATCTTGCACCCGGCGCTCGATTTCATCCTTGGGCGTTTTGCGGAGTTTCAAGCCGAAGGCCATATTGTCGTAGACACTCATATGAGGATAGAGCGCGTAGCTCTGGAAGACCATCGCAATGTCCCGATCTTTCGGCGGCACGTCGTTGACCACCCGGTCGCCGATGATAATGCTGCCGCCGGTAATTTCTTCCAACCCGGCCAGACAGCGCAGCGCCGTCGATTTTCCACAGCCGGAGGGGCCGACCAAAACCAGAAATTCTTTATCGGGGATGTCCAAGTTAAGGCTGTTAACCCCAATGACATCGCCCCATGCTTTCGTCATATTATCATATTTTACTTTAGCCATTGCTTTCTCCTTTGAAAATTGAACATGAAAATTGAATAGATTTTTATAACCACAAAGCCAGGTCACTAGATTGTCGAATGACCAGTGATGGCTTGACGACCACATATTCATTGTCCGGCGTTTCGCCATTGATGACCTGCAATAGCAGGCGGCAGGCTTGTTGCCCCAGATTGTAGGTGGGGCGATGGGCTGTTGTTAAGGGCGGTTGGGAATGTTCGGCCAACAAAATATCGCCGTAGCCGGTTACGGCGATGTCGTGTCCCACCTCGAACCCTTGATCTTGCGTAGCGGCCAGCACGCCTAGCGCCACTACATCGTCCGCCGCAACGATAGCGGTGGGCGCTTCCGGCTTACTCAATAAAACCTGAGCCGCCCGATAGCCATCTCGTTGACTAAACCGGCTCTCCTCCAGCAGCGACTCATCAACTGCCAGATTGGCCTGGGAGAGGGCATTGCGAAAACCGTTGAAAAAGTTCGTTGAAAAGATCAGATCTTTAGGGGTGTTGACCAAAGCGATGCGTTGATGGCCTTGAGCCAGAAGATGTTGGACGATTGCATAAGCACCGGCGGCGACATCATCGGTGACGGTCAGATATTGGCCGGGGGGGTCGGTCGCGCCGATGACCACAAACGGGAACTGTTTGTCGAGCAACAGCTTGAGCCGCGTATCTTGCCAGCGCGGGCGGGCCACAATAATGCCATCGACCCGTCGGCTGGTGATGAGACGTTGATAGGCTAAATCTTCTTCTGAGCCGGGTTTGCAGGTTGAAACCAACAGGTCTAACCCGTGGGCGGTGGCTTCGTTGGTAATGCCGGCCAGCAGTTCGGAGAAGTAGGGATCAGAGGCTCTGGGAGAAAGCACCGGCAGAATCAAACCGAGGGTGTCGGTTTTTCGTTTCTGGAGACGCCGCGCCATCAAGTTGGGGGTATAGCCCATTTCCCGGGCCACCCGCTTGAT
>CAZWZZ010001351.1:0-1696 GCA_964638395.1 uncultured Caldilineaceae bacterium | reverse complement strand
TTGACGGTGGATCAATACCATCTCGGCTACGGCGTTCAGTTGGCCGAGGCTAAAAATATGGAGCTGGCCGTGCCGGGCGGCTTTACCTGGGCCAAGCATGATCTCAACATCCGCAAAAATATGAACTTTCTGACCAACGCCGACAATCTGCTCAACGACCTCAAGAAGTATGATACTGAACACGTCCTGCTCAAGCTGATCGTCTGGGGGGAAAATGGTCTGCCCGATGCGCCCCGCACCGGCGAGGAGATCAAAATCTACGCTGACAACGCCGCCGAAGCCGCCGAGTTCATCCGCCAGAAGCATGGCCCCGATTTCAAGACGATTGCTTATGAAATCTGGAACGAGCCGAACCTGAATTATGAGTGGGAAGGCAACCCCAACCCGACGGAGTTCGTCACCCTGCTCAAGGCCGCCTCCGAGGCTATTCGCCAGGCCGATCCCCAGGCCATCATCGTCAGCGGCGCACCGTCACCCGGCGGGGATTATGACGACCTGCAATTTTTGGAGGATATGTACGCGGCCGGGGCCAAAGGGTTGATGGACGCCGTGGGCAGCCATCCCTACGGCGGGCCGTGGCCCCCGGAGCATCCTGACGGCATCGACGAGAAGGGCAACGGCTACCCCTTTTTCCGCAAGCCGGAAAAGCAGCGGGCCATTATGGAGAAGTATGGGGACAGCGTCACCCAAATTTGGGCCACCGAATTTAGCTGGCTGGCCGGGATCCCCGACTGTAACTTTGGGGAACATACCATCTGGCAGGTAACGATCCAGGAGCAGGCCGATTATCTGGTCACGGCCTATGAGTATGCTCACCACAATTGGCCCTGGATGGGGCCGATGTTCGTCGTCTACGACTTCGGCCTGACCGGGCGGTATGACCGCTGCCACCCTGCCGGGGGCTACTCTATCCTCCGGCCCGACCCCAACAGCGACACAGTGTTGACGCCTGCGGCCGAGGCGTTATTTGGGATGCCGAAGTATCCGGGCTGGTAGAATGGTCATAACCATAACGACATCGGCCAACTATCGCTCGTAAAACGTAACGCGCAAAACGTAAGATTTTTACCCCACGTATTTATTCAGCAGGGACACTTCGACCGAGAGCATTGTAGCGGGGATTAGGTGATTTGGGGATTTTATTTTATGTCATTCTGAGCGATAGCGAAGACTCCTTATAAGGGCACAAAATCAGTCTGGGTGGCGGGGCCAAAACGATTTTTCACCAAAGAACCGCTCTGTTTGCCCCCGCCTACAGGGATTCCTCGCTCAGAATGACATGCCCAAACTGCCAATTACTTTGTTTACGCTGTACTAAGTCAGGCATCTGTTACGGTATTCACCCCCTGACAACACACCGCGCCCGTAAAGTGGCGACACAGAGGGCCAATGGCGGGCAGCGTCAGGCCCAGCTCGGTCAGGGTGGTGGCCACGTCACCGAGGGGCAGGCCCATCACGCTGGCGAAACAGCCGTCGAGGCGGGCCACGGGGGCAAAATCCTCATCTTGGATGCCGTAGGCCCCGGCCTTATCCAGTGGCGAGCCGCCGGCCACGTAGGCGGCGATGTCGGCCTCGGTATAGGAGCGCATCCACACCTCGCTGCGATGGAGGCGGGTCAGGTATAGATCGGTATCAGATTGATGGATCAACTGGGGCAGAAGGGGGACGGTTTGGGCGGGGATGGCCAGGGTGTAGC
>CAZWZZ010001350.1:0-1698 GCA_964638395.1 uncultured Caldilineaceae bacterium | reverse complement strand
CGCCATCTGATGGGTGTTGCCGCAAAAGTTTAATTTTCAAACTAATTTCGGTATAACTCTGGTCCCAAATCTCGGTAGAGACTTCCGAAGTCTTTTAAGAAACACGCTCTTAGTACACTGTAAATTAAGTTTTGTGTCATTCTGAGCGATAGCGAAGAATCCCTATGAGGACACAAAATCAGGCTGGGTGGCGGGGCCAAAGCGATTTTTCATCAACGAACCGTTCTGTTTGCCCACGCCTGTAGGGATTCTGCGCTCCGTTCCTCCGCTCAGAATGACATGCCCAAACTTTCAATTACTTTGTTTACGCTATACTTAGTCTTCGATTAATTAATAATGGAGTTGGAAATATATGCAGAAATATCAAGTTATGTGTCTGGTGGGGATTATCTTGAGCGTGGTTTTAGGGGGCTGTACCGCTCTGGCGGATAGCGACCCGCCAACGGTTACCTTTATGGTCTTTGGCGACCCGCCTGAGCAGAACGTCTACAAGAGCATCGTTGCCGCTTTCGAAGCCAAACATCCCGACATTCAGATTGAATTGTTGGGCTTACCCAGCAAACCGGACTATCTGGCCCGGCTTAGCGCCGATTTTGCGGCGGGCGCCCCGCCTGATGTCTTCCTGCTCAACTATCGGCGGCTGGCGCAGTTCCACAACCGCGATGCCGTGGAACCCCTTGGCCCGCTGCTGCAAGAGAGTGAACTGATTGACGAGAATGACTTTTTTAACATCGCCACGGACGCCTTCCGCGATGGCCAGGGAACCCTGGTCTGCATTCCGCAGAACATCTCCAGCCAGGTGGTCTATTACAACAAGGATATCTTCGATGCGGCGGGGATGCCCTACCCCCCCGCCGATTGGACGTGGGCGGAGATGCGGGAGATGGCGTTGGCCCTGACCAGGCCGGATACCGACAGCGACGGCGAACCCGATCAGTATGGCTTGGGGTTAGAGCCAACGCTCATTCGGATGGCCCCCTTCATCTGGCAAAATGGCGGTACGCTCGTTGATAACGAAGCCACCCCTACGACTTTGACTCTGGATACGCCGGAGGCTAAAGAAGCCATGCAGTTCGTGATCAATCTGGCCCAGATCGATGAGGTGGTACCCAACAAAACTGCCGAAATTATGCAAGCCCAAGACTCTCGCTTTATGTTTGGCAACATCGCTATGTATGTCGATAGCCGACGGATTGTGCCCACCATGCGGGAGGTGGCCGAGTTTGAGTGGGATGTGGCCCCATTGCCGCGCGGCAAGCAGGTGGCCAGCATTCTCCATAGCGACGGCTATTGCCTGTCTAAGGCTGTCTCTAACAAAGATGCGGCCTGGACTTTCATCGAGTTTGCCATGAGCAAAGAGGGACAAACCCTCGCGGCTAAACTCGGACGGACTGTGCCGTCGCTCAAACATCTGGCAGCCAGCTCTGCTTTTCTCGACCCGAATCAGCCTCCGGCCAACGCCCGCGTCTGGATCGATGCGGTTCCCCACATTCGGGTATTACCCCGTTTACAGAATTGGGTGACCATCGAACGGGCCGCGGCAGTAGAGTTCGAGCAAGCCTATATGGAGCATACCTCACTGGAGGCGGCTGTTTCCGTCATCCAAGGAGCCGGCGAGATCGATTTTGTGCCTCTGAAGTAGGGGCCCAATTCCACAACCGCCAGATTTTAGAACCGCTTGGCCCCAAAGTGCAGGCC
>CAZWZZ010001349.1:0-1698 GCA_964638395.1 uncultured Caldilineaceae bacterium | reverse complement strand
CTGCCTGATACATTTCTAATCTGTCGCTATTTTCCATCAACGTTTCAATTAGTCCCATAACTTCGGGTAAGTCGCTATACACCTCAGCATCGGCATTAACGACAGCCGGCTCATCCTCCTCAACGGTCTCCGAATCCGATTTGAAACCCGGCAACCCCCGGGGGATTTTGGGAAATATCCCCGTAATTTTTTTGGATGACTCTTTGGCCAAGTCCATGACACCTGCTTTAGAGAAAAATGGTTTGGGGATACGTATAGCTTGGGGTAACGAATCAACCCATTCCCTCGGCTGCTGCGCTAAACGAAAAAGATTGTCACGTTGTGCTTCAAAAACATCCATTTCACTAATTTCTGGGCTTAACCATTGATAGATTTTGGTCAATCGCCTTAAACTGATCTGATCTTTAAGAGATGGATGCAGATAAGCTGCCGGGTTTGGGGTTAGAAGTACCTGAATGAGTTTCTCAAAGCGAGGACGTAATACCGCTATTCCCTCTTGCAGGCGACGCTGTGCCGTTTGTAATTCCTCTAATTCCAAATAGCAGCGTGCTTCTGTCACGTAAGCCAACGATAAGGTAAGGACATATTCATCTGCTACCTGACTCTTATTCTCAATCTCGACATCGGCTAATTTGGCATATTGATGTTCAGCTTCCAGAAACCGGTTAATGGCCTGCATAGCACTTAAACGGCGTGTTTCGGGGTTAACCATTGTGAAAGCATTCATGGCCAGGTCGAGTCCGGCCCGAAAGTTGGCATAGAATGATATATCTATTTTGTAATCTATTGCCTGGAGCAATGCTTGAGACTCTTTAAGCTGCTCTTCGATGAATTTGACTCTGTTCAGAACCAATGAAAAGCCCATCGTCGAAACCCCAAGGTTTAGGGCGCTGGCAACAGCAGCAACCGATGACAAAGCAGTAAGGTTGTCCAAAATTGATATTGGTCCCGGATCAGCTACTTCCCGTAGCCAGCCCACGATTTGTTTCGATTGAGACTCTCGAACAACGCCGCCGACACGTTCGTAAGTGCCGTTCCCTATTCCTCTGACAATGGGATCAGGTATATCGAAGGTTATATTCAGGTTACTCATTCAGGTATTCCTTTTCGACAAATAGCCAATACAGATGTATCATCTTGTGCCTTGTTTAGTCTGCTGGAAAAGTAGACCGACAAAAATAACAAATACTTTGGCAAAGTCATGAACTAATCTCAGTCGTGATTATCTCTGTGCTTGCTCAGATTCTTTGGTCAATATCGGCATCGTAGTGATCAAGGCTCGCAAAACTCTATTCACTGCATCCGGGTTTTTCGTCTGGAGGACGGATCCGGAGTCTTTGACCATCGGCGGTAATGATGGCCCCAGCCTGCAATTCGTTGCCGTGGACCTCAATGATACGCAGGCAAACCGGCCCCTGTTGGCGGGCGGCCAAGTTGACCAGGCGCAAAATCCCGGAATGAGGCTGGCCGTAGACCACCGCCAGTTCGCCAAAATCTTTGTCTAGTGTGACCAGAACTCGTCCTTCACGGTGCGCTTGGGTCAAAATCTCCTCATCACCGGGGTCTGAAGGCCAGTCACCAGACCAAATTACGTCGTGACCGGCAGCTTCGAGCGATTGCTTGGCCCCGCCCCAAACACAGCTAATAAAATCTTCATGTGGCAACAGAGGGCATTAATTCAACACGCTCATGTCCGAC
>CAZWZZ010001348.1:0-1709 GCA_964638395.1 uncultured Caldilineaceae bacterium | reverse complement strand
GTATTGGCCTGGACACCGTCTGGCACATCACCATCTATTGGGCCAAACGGCGACGCGATCCCCAGACCCGCAAAAATGCGTCGTTTCTTAAAACTTATGTCGATCAGGGCCATCTGGGAGTCAAAAGTGGGCGGGGTTTCTACAGCTACCCCGACCCGGCCTTCGAGCAGCCCGGCTTTTTGACGGGGACGGGGTAAGACCAAGCAAGACGGGCGCAGTCCACCCCAAACACATTCATCCGCTATACGTCATTCCGAATGACATGCGTAAATCCTATCCTGCAACAAGGGCAGGTGCCCTTGTTGCAGGTGACTTTTTTTCTTGTTCCCCTGCGATAGCACCTGTGGTTCTGTGCAGATTGTCGCATGATCTGTCCCTTAAAAATATTAAGATTTGTTCGATTGTCAATCTTGACTATAACTATGGTTTGAGGAATCATCATAAACACAACTTCAAACAGCAAAACAGCAGCTATAGCTGCTAATTCGCAAACCCACTAAGTAAGGAGACTAACTCTATGCGTACCAAACAATCCCTAAGCCATCTGAGCCTCATTTGGATATTGCTAAGTATTATCTTTGCCGTCGGCCTCGTATCAACGTCACTCGCTGAAACGGATGGACCCCCCATCCAAAATGAAAGAAGTTTTATGGAGGGGACACCCGGGGCGGCGGCCTATGCCGCCCCTCTGATTCAAGTCACCCCGGCATATACCGTCAACTTACCAATCGTCATCAAACAACCGCCCCCAACCAGTACTCCAACGCCCACCCTCACCCCTACTTCCACTGTGGAAGTAACACCTAATCCATCGGTTTGTAATCCAAGCAACGGTTCCGGAGGATTATCATCTGGAAATCATATTACCACCGTTGCCGGCTTGAAAGCCTCGGTTGTTGTGAGTGACAATTATGATCCGCAAAAGCCGACCTACCTCAGCTTTCACATCCACGGCGATGGTGGGGTGTGGCGTACCTTCGGTGAGAAGCCCAACCATTCCGTCACCCAATTTGTCAATGAGCAGGGCTGGATTTTAGTCGTCCCTGAGTCGCCCAATGGGGGAGATTCCTGGTGGCGCGATGAGAATGGTGATCATCGGCAGGCGTTTGCCGATGTCTTGGCAGAAATGTTTAGCCGTTATAATCTTTGTCAAAATACCATCATCGGCTCATCAGGATCAGGCGGCTCGGAATT
Source organism: uncultured Caldilineaceae bacterium (assembly GCA_964638395.1). Taxonomy (GTDB): domain Bacteria; phylum Chloroflexota; class Anaerolineae; order 4572-78; family J111; genus CAZWZZ01. The sequence continues at coordinate 515 of CAZWZZ010001348.1, read as the reverse complement.
TTGGACACGCATGTTTTTTCCGCGCTATGGTCAGGATTATCCGACCCATATTTTGATCGGGTGTGGCGGTAACGATGCCAATGGTGAAGATCGACAACGAGTTATGCAGTTGGGTAGTGATCCTGACATTGTTTCCAGAACAACGCTTCATTTTCTATATGGTTCGGAGGATTATCTCCTGCCTCTTATTGAGGACAGTATTGATATGTACCAAGAGGCCGGTTTCAATGTCATTGTTGACAAATTAGAGGGAGCCGGTCACTGTAATGAATGGTCGGATGGCGGCTTCCCTAAATTCCGTGAACAGACCGTGCTGAAATGGGACCAATTCGCTAACACGTTAGGTCTTGAATAAAAAAAATTGATACCGTAGACTTGGACAGGATGTTACAACGTTTCATCGATCCTACTAATAGGCCAAAGAGGCAGAAATTTGAAAATCACTACTTTCTCCGTGCCCATCGGGGCGCTGCTGGGATTGTTTGTCGCGCTCAATCTGTTTCCAACCGCCGCCG
>CAZWZZ010001347.1:0-1709 GCA_964638395.1 uncultured Caldilineaceae bacterium | reverse complement strand
GATGTTAGATTGACACTGGAACAACAACCAACGTAAAACGTATTGCGTAAAACGTGAAAATTTGTAGGGGTCAAGAATATATTGTAGCCAAGGTGTAACAACGAATTGCAGGGATTAACCGAATCTACCCTCAGAGCCACATAAAATTCGGTCAATCCTCTTGATTCGTTGTTATATTCAAACGTTGCCCCGCTTTGGCTCCGATTTGGCAATCCGAGCCGAGCAATTTTTTGGATGGACTGATACGATCAGGCGCAAACCGGAACCAATCCAATCGAACAGAGTAGGCGAGGATGGCAAGGCAAGGAGACAGTCAACGTAGACATGATGTGCGCTGGCAATTGCTGGCGTTATATTTGCTGTTTGTGCTGCCGATTTTGGGCGTGGGGCTGGTCTTTTACTACCACGCCAGCCAGCGGTTGTTGAATGATGTCACCGCCGCCGACCTGAGCCTGGCCCGGGCTATCGCTCTGGAAACGGACGATATGCTGCTCAAGGCGCGGGAGGCGGTGGCCGATTTCGCCCGCATGCCGGCGGTGGTGGAGAATGATGCCACCGGGATGTCCAAGATTTTTGCCGCCGGTTCCGCCGCTCGCCAGGATATTAACCTCTTCTACCGCCTGGGCGATGACGGCATTATGCTGTACCATTACCCCCCCGCTCCCGGCTCGACCGTTGGCCAGGATTTCTCCTTTCGGGATTATTTCCAGGCCGCTACCCAAACCGAACAACACGTTTTTTCTAAGGGGCGCATCTCCCCAACGACCAACCGCCCGGTGGTGACCAGCGTCATGCCCATCCTGGTGCAGGGCCGGTTCGAGGGGGTGGTGGCTATCAACCTGGAGCTGCAACGGTTGACGGAGGCCGTCAAGCGCATTCCGGGCCAACCGACCTTCGGCAGCGAAAAGATCATCATTATCGACACCAGCGGCCAGGTCATCGCCCATTCGGAAGAGCCTGTTTTGTTAGACAATGTCCGGGAGACGCTGCCCGGCGCGACCGAGGTGTTGACCGGCCGGGAAGGCTCCCTGACCGCCACGGATGCAGACGGGGAGGCGTGGCTCTACAGCTACACCCCGGTTCCCAGCGCCGGCTGGGGGGTGATCGTCCAGCGTTCGACGCAGCAGGCGTTTGCTTCCTTAGAACTGTTCCAGCGGGGCCTAGTCCTGGCCCTGATTGTCTTTGGCCTGGGGGCCTTCTTCTTCTGGGTCATCCTCTCCCAGCGCGTCATCAACCCCCTGGTGACGCTGACCCGGTATGGCCAGAACGCGATCCAGGCCCGAACCGAAGTGTCTAAAAACCGGGAGACGCTCCTGCCCATCACCGACCGGCCCGACCAGATTGGGCAGTTGACGCGAGCCATGCTGCAAGCCGAGGCGGATATCCGCCGCCGCTTTTTGGAGTTGACCACCCTGAACAAAACCAGCGCCGCCGTCATCTCCAATCTGGAAACCAACCAGGTCATCAACAGCATCTTGAATGAGGTCCAAAATCTGCTGTCGGTGCGGCAATGCGCCCTGGTGGTCATCGACGAGGCGACGCAACAGCTTGAAATCCGGGCCAGTCGCGGCTTTAGCGCCGAGGGGGAGATGAAGCTGGAGGTGACGACGGCCAACCGGCAGTTGCCGATTGTGCGGGCCATCCGGCGCAACCAACCGGTGCAGATCGCCGATATTGATCTGGCCGCCGATTTTTTGCCCGGCTTGCCC
>CAZWZZ010001346.1:0-1715 GCA_964638395.1 uncultured Caldilineaceae bacterium | reverse complement strand
CGTCTGCCCCACCCGGTAAATACGATCCCGAAAACAGAGAACGGCCCCCTCTGCCCCCACGACGTTCAATAAACTATCCGAGCGATCTAAAAGAGCAGCGATACCATTGTCAGTCGCCGAGGTCACAGCGTTGAGGAGCCGATTTTGTTCACCTTGAAGCTGTAAGCGGTATCTATCATTGAAGCTCTCCTCTCTCTGAAAAATCACGAGGGACAACACCTGGCTTAACAATTCGGAGATGTTACGGATTTCGTAAGAAACTAGCTTGGGAGCGTAATGATGACAGGCGATCATCCCCCACAATTCCTGGTTGTGGATCAGAGAGATGGTCATCGTGGCCTTGACGCCCATATTTTGCAGATACTCGATATGAACCGGGGAGACGCTTCGTAACACAGAGAGGCTCAAATCAAGGGGCTGGTCGGTCGATGGGTTGACCTGAGGTTGGAGCGGCACGGACGGATAATCGACATCGACAATGATCCGCAACCGGTTGCGCCGGTACAATTCGCGGGCCTGGGGCGGAATATCGGAGACCGGATAGTGCAACCCCAGATAAGGTTCCAAATGATCGGCCTTCGCCTCGGCGATGACTTGACCGTTCCAATCCTCGTCAAACCGATAGATCATCACCCGGTCATAGCCGGTCAAGTGCCGGACCTGTCGGGCGGCCAATTCGGCCAACGCCTCCGGGCCGGCGCTCTTTTCCAACGCAACTATCGAGGCCCCCAGCGCGTGCTGCAAAGCGGCCAGCGTGTCGGCATCCAGGGCGGGTTGGTTCTCCAATTCCAGGATGAGATGCCCCTGGTTTTGGTGAAGCACGCCATTCAGAAAACCAACCGGGGCCTCTTTTTGGGGTGTCAGTTTGATAATCGGCGACGGCGTTGCGATATCTTTGACCGCCGCTTCGAGGCTGGCCCGCCCCTCAGCCCTGAACAGATCGAACAGCGAGCGCCCCAGAATGGCTTCCGGGGGCAGGCCCAGAAATTTCTCCGAATTTTGGCTGACCTGAGAGACGGTCATATCGGCCGGGGATAGCGCCAACAGCACCCCGTGGGGCTGAACACTGCCGGGGATATGGATGGGTTCCCGTTCACATTCACTGAGATCAATCGGTGGTTGAGGTCTGGTTGTATGACTCACGCTATCTTCCCTTCTGTCGAGAGCCAACGTTCAAATTTAACAAATGTCTGGATCGCGGTGTCGATTGCTTCATTTTTTTGGTGAGTGGTCGTTACCTGCTCATTCACAAATTTTCCGAAGGCTCGCCACATGGGGCCAACGTCGGGTCCGTAGCTGTTGAAAAATGTCCCGCCGTGCCCCGCCTCGATGGGCAACCGTCGCCGGAGTTGGCGCACAATGACCTGTCCGCCCAGCGTGGCCCCCTCTAAAACATACAGACAGCCCACCGCCTGCGGCAGCGTAGCAATCAGCGGCAAATCGTGGCAATGGGGCACAGATCGAGGCTCGATAGCTACATCTAACTGTTGTAAATCCTGGCTCAACAAAGGGGTTTTTCGGCGGGCCATAAAATCGAAGGGGAGGGTAGACCAATCAATGGCTGCGGCCAGGGTCGTTTCCAGAGGCATATAAAAGCCCAAAAATTTACGAAGCAATCCGCCGTAGGCTTCCAGAGTCAGGTCATCCTCAAAGAGGGCAGCTAAAGCGGGATGACTATCGAGGCGGTTGTGGTATGGGTGGGTTTGTTGTTTGAG
>CAZWZZ010001345.1:0-1719 GCA_964638395.1 uncultured Caldilineaceae bacterium | reverse complement strand
CTTGCCATTCGCGTGATTATGGTCAAGTTAACTAATTTTATGTCTAGTTAACGATCCTCACAACTTTTTGTAATTAATAAACTAAGTGTTTATTTCTCATTTCAGGCGATTCGAGTAAAATTTTGAGAATTGTGTCAAAAATCTGGTATTATCGCCTCACAGAGAAAACTTCAATTTTGTTTATATCGAGACTAAATATTATTAATATATCCGTTTGTAAAAATCACTATTCCTTATTAATTCTTTTATAAAATTTGCGCGAACGGTGAGACACAAATAACAAAAAGACCGCAAAGGCAGTTAAAGCCTTTGCGGTCTTTGAAACGTTGGCTTATGTGACTAAACCTTGCAGGTTTATAAAACCTATAACCTCACTTTACTTCTTTAATCCTTCGGCATCTGTTGCAGGCCGTAGTAAGCCGGGGCGGTTCGCAAATCGGGGTAGCCAGGGTAGACAATGCTCCAGTAGGTCTGTTCATCATTGGCCGTCCATTGCGGATTGGCCACATAAATCAGGCTCATCACCCCGATCCAGGGTTGCCAATTCTCTTTGGCGTAGGCGTAGGCTCGCTGGAAATATTGGTCCTGCTCTTCCGGAGTGACGGCGTGCCAGTTGTAGGGGGACTCAGGCCGGGGATCGACCGTCCAGCCAAACTCTAGCAGGACAATCTGCTTGGCCTCATCCCCATTGCGGACCATCACCTCCCGCACATCCTCGACGTGACGGAAGCCGTACACCCGGCGCAACTCTTCCGGGACGTTGTTCTCCTCTTTGAAATCGCCGGGGTTGGCCAGGCCAGGGGTGCGGGCAATTTCGGCCGGATCGGTTTCCGGCGGCGAGGCGTAGCCGGGGGCGTGAGGAGAGAGTTTGTAACCCTAGAATACGGCGGTTACAAACCGCCTACGAGCCAACTTAATTTCTATAAGGTTACCGCACCCCAAACTTATAGATTGTCGTGTGGGCATAGGTCTCCCCCGGCTTGAGAACGGTCGAGGGAAAAGCCGGTTGGTTGGGCGAATCGGGGAAATGTTGGGTCTCCAGGCAGAAGCCGGCCCGTCGGTGGATGGTCTGGCCGCCCTTGCCGGTGAGGGTCCCATCCAGAGAATTGCCGGTATAAAACTGCACACCCGGCTGGGTGGTATACGTTTCGAGAGTTCGCCCGCTCCCCGGCTCGTAAACCGTCGCGGCCAGGGTCAGATCGCTGTCAGGATTGTCCAACAACCAGGTGTGGTCATAGCCGCCGCCAAATTTCAACTGCTCATCCGCCTGGTCGATGCTGGCCCCAATCGGGACCGGTGTGGTGAAATCAAACGGCGTCTTGGCCACGGAGCGCAGCTCGCCGGTGGGGATGAGAGTCCCATCGACCGGGATGAAACGGCCGGCGTTCAACATCACCTCGTGGCCCAAAATATCGCCCGCCCCGGCCAGGTTGAAGTAGGTGTGGTTGGTCAGGTTGAGGATGGTCGCTTGATCGGTGGTGGCCCTGTAGTCGATCTTGAGCGCCTGCTCGGGGGTCAAGGTGTAGACGACCTGCACAGCCAACCGGCCGGGATACCCCTCCTCGCCATCGGGGCTGCGATAGGCCAGCGTCAGACCCACACTATCCGCCCCCTGAAACGGCTCCGCCTGCCAGACCATTCTATCAAACCCTTTCAGCCCGCCGTGCAGATGATTCGGGCCGTTGTTCCGGGCCAGGGTATATTCAACACCGTTGAGCC
>CAZWZZ010001344.1:0-1722 GCA_964638395.1 uncultured Caldilineaceae bacterium | reverse complement strand
GTCTGCCCGATTATATGTGGGATAGGCGCTTGTCGCCCCGCACACCGATGCCGGGCCTCTTTTTATGCGGGGCCTGCACCCACCCCGGCGGCAGCGTGATCGCCGTCAATGGCCGCAATGCGGCGCTGGAAATTTTAACCGGAGCCTAGAATCAATCCGACCCCAACACTTTGGCAACTGCGGCGGCCCGGCTATCCACATTCAATTTCGTATAGATATTCTGGACGTGCTTTTTAACCGTGTTGACAGTCACAAATAGGGCATCCGCTATCTCTTTATTAGTCCGCCCTTCGATCAAGAGCGATAGCACTTCATTCTCCCGGTCGCTCAATTTCGAGGAGCGTTTCAAGGTGGCCACCTTTTCAGCATTTTGTAGGGTAATGGTGGCTTGATTAGCTAGATAGGTCAGCACTTTGCGATCCAGATTGGTAAAATCTCGGCGGTGGGAAGCGTACAGGCTGAACCCGCCGAGGGCCGGTTGGGTTTTATCCGGCGGTAGCAACGGCACGACGATACCGGAGACCCACTTTTGGCGGATGGCCAGGTCGCGGTTGTGAAAGTGGGGATGGGTTTTGACATCGGGAATACTGACCGGGCGGCGGAGCTTGATGGCTTGCGCGGTGATGCTGCTGGCCAGAGAAATACGCTCCAGCCACTCATACCCGGCGGTCGTTTGGCGCAACACCAGCATATCCCCCTCGATTTTCCAGATAGAGCCGACTCCAACGTTGATAAGCTGACAGGCTTTGTCAATAATCAACTGTAACAACTCATTTTCTTCCGTCCAGAGCGTGGCCCTGGCTATTTCTTGCATCGTTTCCAGCAGCCGAAATTCTTGCAGGGCGTTGACCGCTTCGGTAGCTAACGTTTCCAACACCTCTTTATCCCGTTCCCCAAAAGCGTTGGGGCGGGGACTCTCGATGTTCAGCACCCCTTCCAGCACATCGCCGGAGCCAATGAGCGGTACAGCCAATTCGGAACGCATCGGCTGGTCCGTGGGGAGCGGCGTATAGATAGAGCGCCAGGGCGGGGTCAATAGATCGGTAATAAGTAATGACGTTTTATGATAGGCCACCCAGCCGGTGATACTTTCTTCATTGACCGGCAAAGGGGGTATATCCTCCATAATTTCTTTCCGAATCCCAGCCACATCGGCGATGCTCAACTGATGCTTTTCTTTATCATACAGCTCAAAACTCCCATACTTCGCCGCCGTCATATCCAGACCAATTTCCAGAATCTCACGCCATACCGCCTGAACGCTGGTCCGGGTATTGACCAGATCGACAGCCCACCGCAACTTTTCCAAATCCTTAACTTTATGTTCCAGGGCCAGGAGACGTCCGGCCAGCCGTCGATCCGTTTCGAGCGCCTGAGCGGCCAGATGGGCCAATGTCTCCAGCAAATGCAGCGTTTCAGGAGGGAAGGGGGACTCCGCCCGGTGATAGATATAGAAGACGCCTAAACGTTCATTCCTGACGATGAGGGGATAGCAGACCAGGTGCCGAATACCGGCCTTTCGCTTGGCGGGGTGAAGCGGGATGTCCGTCTGTGCGGTAGAGAGCAAATAGTAGCCACGACGCAGGGCCATCGCCCCAACCCCCTCCGGTCGAGGCCGGTGATTCTCTCCCGTATCAAGAGGCTCCCCGGCGATGACATGGGGCGCAGGATCAAACATCCGGGTGATCCCGTTGTAGCCCCAAATACTTGCCGAAACGGAAG
>CAZWZZ010001343.1:0-1723 GCA_964638395.1 uncultured Caldilineaceae bacterium | reverse complement strand
ATCGAAGCCCAGTGGCGGGCCGATAAGGTCATCACCCTCTGACTCACTACGTTTTCGTAGTCGATCAGGAGGTAGTTGGTCTTCAAGAGCCACTCTTCCTTGTGGGCTAACGTTCGGCATGGGCCGCCGGCCTCTTAACTTGGTAAAAAATCTTCCAAGGGAACTTCTTGCATTTGCTGGCTTAAAAAATCTCGGATTTGGGAACGATCCATATTTACGAGCGGATGTTCAAAACCCATTCTTTGATTGAGGATTTGAGCGACTTCTTGTGGCCAGTACGCCAGACTCATCTGCACAATATCGCCCTCAACACGACGGGCTAATCGCTTAATTCGACTGCCTTTGCCGACTCGATCCACAATAATGATAGTCGCCAGATACCACGTTGAACGGCCAAGCTCGATTTCTCTTTGAAATCGAGACACCTTATCCAGAGAGATTTCAGGATTCCCTCTACCGATAAAGCCTATATCAAACCGAACACCTTTGCCCGCTTCCCATAACGCAGTCGCATCACTCTCTCGTCGCTCCCCTTGAGAAGAAAGCCAAAATTCACGCTGGAAGTTTTCTGCGCTTTGTGTGCCTGTGTATCGGAATCCCAAGATGTGCAAGAGGGAACCAAGCACAAGCCTTTCAAACAGCTTACCGTAAACGGATTTTTCAGAACCGCGTATGGCTAATGTTTGCGCTCCTACTGCGCCTAGCAAATAAAGCATAAATTTCCAACTTATCTCTGCCACGAACGCATCATCAAGAGAAACTTGGGCCTTGAGCTTGCCAAAATCTGAGACGCTTTGTTCAACTGTCTCCTGAAAAATAGCTTCATAACGTTGCCGATACTCTGTCAGCAAATCCGCATTATCGCGTAGCACATTCTGAGATGCTTTATCGGTCAGCCCAAGTATCCATTGGGCCATCCATCTCTCAGATTTTGAAAGTCGTTTCTTCCTTAAAATTCGCTCGGCTATTTCCGGTAACTTTTCAACAAAATCAGACTGTACGGAAAGCCCCCGGAGCATCATGGCGATGGTGGCCGCGTTGAGAGAGGCCAACCTACGTCGGGTAAGCATTTCGGTCGAGTCTCGGAGATTACGGCCCGACAGGACATCAAGGACAACTGTTTTCGTAGCATTGATGCCTATTTTCTTGATAAGTTCAGTACCGCTTGTATTGAGAAGTTCTTTAGCTTCATCGGTTAGTAAATCTATGAAGCTATCAACATTCTGATTCTCCGGCATGGGGCTTACCTATATCAAGAGGTCGTCAACGGTAATGGGAGCGCAATTCACGCAAAGGATGTCACCGGCCTGTTTACCGAGCCAACTTTTGGCTCGCTCTCTCATAAGATTGACATACTTTGGGGCCTTATCGACTAAAACAAACCGTCTCTTTAATTTTGTCGCGGCCAGACCCACCGTGCCTGACCCGGCAAAGGGGTCCAAGACCACATCGTCAATAAATGAATAGTAGGTAATTACTTTGGCGGCTAATGCTTCGGGGAAAATAGCCGGATGTTCTTTATCATGGGCCTGTTTGATCTCCCAGATGTTGGTCCGTTCATAATCATCTGACACTATCGAGGCTTGTACTATGTCCTGGTCAGGATCCGATCTGATATTCCAATCAATCAGCCGTTTGGTATGTTTGCGATAGACCAAAACATATTCGGTCACGGGCACAGGTTTATATTGCAGTGGATTTCTGTCTGCGGAAAATCTTCTAC
>CAZWZZ010001342.1:0-1726 GCA_964638395.1 uncultured Caldilineaceae bacterium | reverse complement strand
GCTCCCACCGCCCCCACATAGTGACGCGGAACCAGAAGTCGAACTCCCAACCGCAACCCCCACCGGAGCGGTGGCCAGCGTTGTACCCAGCCGGCTAAGCGTTGTTTGAATGTCATACAGGGGTACCAAAAATGCTTCACTACCTCTTTAAGGACATACCTGTAAACTGACATCATCCACATACATCGCTGTGGTTTGTCCATCACCATCATTTTCAACGAAGAAATAAAGTACAATCTCATCGTCAATTCGGCTTAAATCTAAGATGTGTGTTCTATACACCCACGATTGCTCATCAGAGATCCCAGAGTCAAGAGTCTGCTGTAAAACAAAATTTGAGTTATAGATAAGAAGACCTTGATTGTCTCCTCCCAAAGGATCATTAGAGATGGGATAGTGCCAGTAAGACAACGTAACTGAGGCTGCATCCTGAGGCAGGGTAACTGCCTGTCTTGCCACAGAATGGCTACTTCGATCAGACTCATCAAGAATTCCTAGCCGCAAAGACTTGTTGCCAGAATAGAACCGTTGGGTATCATACATACCTGCCCAGGCCGTGAGAGGTAAATCCCACCCAGATTCTTGTTCGAACCCACCGTCCATTATGTATTCCTGACAGGGATTTGGCGTAGACGCGGGGGTTGGCTCGATAGGCCCTTCACTACCAGAGGGGGGGGAAAAGGGGTTGTCCGGAAGATTGATCGGGCAGCTTTTAATCAGTTTATTTACGCACAAGAAAACTGTGGCAACCGTCTGGATAGATGCCTCATCGTCACTGTGCCGTTTTCGATCAGTCCCAATATCAACCCAGGCATTGAGGGTCGTCATCGTGTCATTATCCAAATAATTGCCTAATGGGGCTAACAGTTCTTCCAATTCCGGATACTGATCCAAGATCTCTTGCCGCACAATGGGTGAAGCATTGTAGGCCGGGAAGTATCCCCTTGAGTCAATCAGGTTTTTGAAGTCCCAGGCCAGGATGCGTCCATCGGTGCTGAACCCTTCAGCGACATCACATGAACCGTCACGCAATCCCTCATAGAGCTGATCATAGGCCACTATTTCGATGTTTTCTTTTTGAAACTCAAAGCCATAATGGGCTTGTAGGTTGGTCAACCCATCCGGACGGTTATTGAAGTCGCTTTCCACGCACAAAGTTAGTGGCGAGTCATTCTCTCTCATATAGGTCGCCAAATCTTCTATCGTTTCAAGATTTGCCAGGTCGGTATTGGAGTTAACCATCAGGGTGTAAGTATCATTGAATTTGGAAGGGGTTAGCCATTTCAGGTTGTAATGGTTGGCATCCAAATCTGAGACCATTTGAAAAGCCTGATCCGTATCGTTGGGAATATCTCCGCCCTGAATGCCGTGGGACTGGGCCAGAATGGTGCCAATGTAGTCCCAGATAATGTCCACTTCTCCGCGTTGCAGCTTTTCGTGGGCTTCGTTGCCCCCCAAACCGGTCTGAGCATCAACTTCGTAACCGGCATCTTCTAACACCTGTTTTAAGATTTCTCCTAACAGGAATTGTTCGGTGAAGTCTCGTGTCCCAACTGCTAGGACCGGACAATCGCCAATCAGACAATTGTTTTTTAGAAAATCACGAGCGACGGCTTCGGCAGACTCTTCATCGCCACTGTGTCGTTCGCCATCAGGCCCAATATCAACCCGGGCATTGAGGGTCGTCATCGTGTCATTATCCAAATAATTGCCTAATGGGGCTAAC
>CAZWZZ010001341.1:0-1726 GCA_964638395.1 uncultured Caldilineaceae bacterium | reverse complement strand
CTAGCTACCTATCATTTTTACAAAGAACCGCTTCTCCTGCCTAAGCCCGCCCGGACATAAATGATCCGGGCTACCCCTTCGGCAGCACCTCATCAATGAGGTTTAGCAAGAAAACCGGAGTAATCCGGTGCTGTTTTGTAGCTCGGCGAGCCTGTCCTGAGCCTGTTGAAGGGTTCATCGCCGAGCGGGGGCCAGTGGTCGGAGGGGGTCGGGCCAAAGCACAATAAGGAGGAGCCTATCACGTAAAAATTTGTGGGGTATAGCAGAAAAATTCAATCAATAAACAATTATCGTCAGGAGGATACAATGTCGTTACAAATTTTAAGTTGGGATATGCCAAGCTCTGGAGAACAACTGAAGGCATACGGTGAGAAATCCAAGACGGTTTGGATTCCAACCGTGCTAAAACAACCGGGGGTTAAGGAGTTTCGGGCCTATCGCAATCCAACACTAACCTCGCCGCACGTCACGGCTCATATCGAGTTCGATCACATGGAGTCGCTGATGCAATTCTTGGCTTCAGACGACTACAGTATGATTATAGCCGATTTTGGAGCCGTCGGGGTGACCAATGTTTCATCCGAAATTTGGGACGGGTCCCCTGTGGTTCCGGAACCCTTGCGACCGGCCAATAGCTGAATAAGTTCATCTCGTTGACAAAAACGTGATAGCGGGGATTAGCAGTAGACCGCAATCGCATCCCTTCGACACTTCCTACGGTCGCAGGACACAGCCTGAGTAAACCGAGGAACGAGGTTGTATCGAAGGGTGCTGCGGTCTACTGAGTGTTTTTTTACTTCTCTCCAAAATTATACCACAAGCTATGAGGCGGGCATAAATTCAGAACATTTCCCGGTGTTTTCAACGCTACCCATGCCGCCGCACAAAATTAGCCATGCGCTCCAAAGCAATCTCAATTTTTTCATAAGCCGTGGCGTAAGAGCAGCGGACATAACCCGCCCCGCCGATGCCAAAGGCCCGACCGGGGATGACGGCCATGCGGCGCGGCGCTGGAGTCGGCGGGGGCAGGGCCGCCAGACGGATCAGTTCGAAAACCTGACCAGTCTGGCGGTCCTACCCTATCTACGGCGTAAACTCGGCCAACATCCGTAGCGTCTCACCCTTGATGCCATCCTCAGCCATTGCTTGCTTTGACTCCTCAGCTCCCATCAGGGTTTGGAATTTCTCCATATCCGATACGTCGATCAGTAAGCCCGTCGAATTCGGATTCGCCGGGTCTCGGAAGGTGCCCAGCACGGTTATCCCAAATTCAGCGAACATCTCGTGTCGGCTGCCCGGCCCTTTTTGCCACGCTTTGGCCCAACGGTCTCCATCTTCAACGTCGTGAAACGCAATCATCCTTGTCATTGCTTATGCCGCCATAATTTTAATGACGTTTACTATTTGTTTGTAAATGGGAGGGCGCGGCGGTGGCTGTGGCCCATCCTGTTTGCTCTCAGCCAGCTTGAAAGCGACCCGGCCGAGGCTGAACGGCTGCACCAGCGGGCCAAGGAGGTTATTGATTACATCGCCGCTCACACTCCGCCGGAGTTGCGGGCGTCGTTTCTGGGGGGTGCCGGCGGTGGGGGAAGTACTGGCATTGGGGTGATGGTTTTGCCCCTCCTTGGTTGATTGAATAGGGCAAATTTACAAGTTAGGCAAGTGGGGGTATAATTACATGGAAAACCGCCAAAAATTTCAAGAGGCGACGTTCACGCCCTAGAGC
>CAZWZZ010001340.1:0-1726 GCA_964638395.1 uncultured Caldilineaceae bacterium | reverse complement strand
AGTTCCAAGATTTAAATGATCCCAAAGTTGGATGATGAGTCAGTGGTCAGTTGTCATTTGTCCTTTGCAACTGACCACTGACAAATGACAACTGACCCCAAGCTCCGATTTTTGGGATCATTATTTTTCTGGAACTCCCTAAGTGGTAGATTGTATTGAGTCGTATTTTTTGTCAAGCGTCAAGGCGCAACTATTTATGAAAAATGTCATTCTGTTTGTGGCGATCATCTTACCGGTGATTGGCCTGGTGATCGGTTATCTGTTAGATGGGACAATTTTGGGCATGCTCTACGGCGCGGGCAGCGGGTTACTGCTGGGGGGTGTGGTGCGGCGGTTGCCCCGGCTGGTGCAAAAGCCGGAAACGGATGATGAGTCACCGCCAAAGAGTGAACCCCCGGTTGAGGAAGTGTAGCCGTTGGTATGGTGATGTGGGGCATCTTTTGGGCTGTCATAGCCCTGGTATTAGCCGGGGCGACGGTGGCCCTCAGCATTTATATCCTGCTTCGGCTGACACACTACCGCCCGCCCCCAACCTGGCGGGCTGATCTTAAACGGTATGGCAGGACGATGGGCTTCTGGTCTTTCTGGGGCGGTATCTTTGGGACGATTGGCTCGGCGGTTTTAATGCGTTTTACGGGCCTGTCCCGGCAGGAGGCGCTGCCGTGGATCATTTTCGGCGTCACGGTTGGCCTGATCTGGGGCGCTCTATGGGGCGTTTTCTGGCAGTTGACCTCGCGGTAGGCGCGATGATAATGATAGGAATTACGCAGTTCGCATCCCAAGTAGCCCTAAAATGGCGTATCGAGGGAGGCGAACTGCGTACCTCATCAATGAAACGAATTGTAACGACACCGTAACCGGCCTACTGCGTAATTTGTGATAAGCTATTAGCATTGATACCGAATTTGTGATTAACTATTTGCAGGAGTACCCAGATGGCCGTTATTCTTTATGCCGAAGATGATCCCGAACAAGCCTTGATGATGCGAATGTATTTCGAGCGGCGCACAATGTTCGACCTGATCGAAGCGCCCGATGGTCGGGAGGCCGTCGAAAAGATCAAGACCTGCCAGCCCGACCTGGTGCTGCTCGATCTGTTTATGCCCCGCCTCGATGGTTTTGCTGTCCTCCGGGCTATCCAGGCCAATCCCCAAACGGCCCACATTCCAATTATCATTCTTTCGGCCTGGCCAACCAGTAGCAATCGCAAACGAGCTATGGAAGAAGGGGCGGTTGATTTCGTAGCCAAACCGTATGAACCGGCTTATCTGGCCATGCTCATCGAGAAGCATCTGGCCGGGCAACCTTCCCAATCATCTGCCTGATATTAGCCGTTTGAAAGAGATTGGGAGATTGGCGATAGGGAGATTCAGTCGATCCGGCGTTAATCTCCCTATCTCTAATCTCCAAAAACCACTCAACTTTCCGCCGGAGCGAAAAAGACCAGGATTTTTAACTCCTCGGTGATCGTGTGGAAACGATGCGCCACCCCCGCCCCGACGAATACCACGCTGCCCGCTTGCACCGCCCGATCTTCCTCGCCCACACGAATAGAGCCACGACCGCTGACGACGTAGTACACCTCATCCTCGGCGTGGGGCGTTTGGGGATCGATCCCCTCTTTCGGTAGCACGTACAGCCCCATACTCAACGACGGCACGCGCAGAAATTCCAGGTACAGCTCATCCGAGTCGGCCTGGCGGTCGATCAAATCGGCTATTTCAAA
>CAZWZZ010001339.1:0-1742 GCA_964638395.1 uncultured Caldilineaceae bacterium | reverse complement strand
AACGATGAGCGGGAGCAGACGCTCAACCAGATTTTGGTGGAGATGGATGGCTTCGGCACGCGCACCAATGTCATCGTTCTGGCCTCGACCAACCGGCCTGATATTCTCGATCCGGCTCTGCTGCGGCCCGGTCGCTTCGACCGCAAGGTAATGCTCGACCGGCCCGATGTCCACGGTCGGGAAGCCATCCTGCGGGTCCATACCCGGGGCAAGCCGCTGGCCGAGGATATTTCCGTCGAGGCCCTGGCCAAATTGACCCCCGGCTTTGTGGGGGCTGATCTGGAGAATCTGGTCAACGAGGCCGCGATTTTGGCCGCCCGGCGCAACCTGCGCCAGATTCGACAGGTTGAGTTTCAGGATGCGATGGAGCGGATCATTGCCGGGCCGGAGCGCCAGAATAAAATTCTGAGCGACGACGAGCGCCGGGTGATCGCCTTCCACGAGGCCGGCCACGCCCTGGTTATGCACCACCTCGAACACAGCGACCCGGTTCACAAGGTGAGCATCATCTCCAGAGGCATGGCCCTGGGCTACACGATGCCGCTGCCGGAGGGGGACAAATATCTGCGCTGCCGGGAGGCGTTTGAGGATGAGTTGGCCGGGCTGCTCGGCGGACGGGCGGCGGAGGAGCTTATCTTCCAGCGCATCACCACCGGCGCGGCCAACGACCTGGAGCGGGCCACCAAGATCGCCAGAGCGATGATTACGCGCTACGGCTTCAGCCCCACCCTCGGCCTGCGGACCTTTGGCGAAGAGCAGGGCAACCCCTATCTGGGCAGCCTGGGCGAAACCCGCGACTACAGCGAGGAAAAGGCTCAGAAGATCGACGACGAAATGCACCAGATTTTGGAAACGGCCTACCAACGGGCCAAAGATATTCTCCTCGAACAGCGTCGCTACCTGGATGAGCTGGCCGAAGCCTTGCTCGAATATGAGACGATTGAGCGGCCCCAGTTTGAGATGTTGATGGCTGCGCCGGTTTAACTGTCAGAGCCGATCCCGGTGGGGGGTGCCAAATTTTAGGAGATAGCATCCTGAGTAGCGCGAAACGGAGTGGAGCGCGTATCGAAGGGTGCGGGTGTGTCCTGAGAAGCGCGAAACGGAGTGGAGCGCGTATCGAAGGGTGCGGGTGTGTCAACTCTTGTTCCGTTCGCCGCACCCCCTTCGAGAGGCTTAGGACGCAGCTTCGATACGGTTTTCGCTACGCTCAACCTACTCAGGCTGCGTCCTGAGCTTGTCGAAGGGATGCTGGTCATTGAATTACGCATAATCGGTATTTAATAAATATAAGGCAAGCTACCCACAAACAACTCATATGCCCCCCCGAAGGAATAATTTGGATGAACAAATATCTGCTACTAGAAAGCAGAAGGCGATGGAGACGAAATTAAAACAGGCAGAGATTGGGAGTATGACGGCTGCCGGCAGCGATCACCCCGCGCTCAACCTACAAACCTGGCTGTGGCGCCCCAATCTGATCGTTTTTATCGCCAGCGGCTGCATTATGATTCTGGAGCTGGTCGCCGGGCGCATTATCGCCCCTTACGTCGGCGTCTCCCTCTACACCTGGACGAGCATCATCGGCGTGGTGCTGGCCGGGATCAGCCTGGGCAACTACCTGGGCGGCTGGCTGGCCGACCGGTGGGCTTCGCTCCGCTTTTTGGGGGGCATCTTCCTGTTGAGCGGCCTGACCAGCCTCGGCGTGCTGAGCGTGGATTGGCTGGGGCGGGTCACGCCGGGGG
>CAZWZZ010001338.1:0-1743 GCA_964638395.1 uncultured Caldilineaceae bacterium | reverse complement strand
TTGTGGTGGGTAGTGAGTCGGGGCGGCTTCATTTTCTGCAATTGGTGCGGGGGGGGTAGCGGCGGTTTAGGGTAAGAAAAGGGTGGCGTAGCTGTAATCAAAGAGGGACCAGGCCAGCAGCAAGGCGTCGAGCGGAACGGTCATCGGGGCCGTTTCAACATCGGGATCGAACAGGTAAGCCTGCGTTTCGGTCAGACCAGCCAGGACAACAGCGTGAGGGGTATCTATCGTCCAGTAGGGCAGATCAGCAGTACGGACAAAGAGAATGGGGGGGATTTGACGTTGTAGCCACGTCTCCAGGTCGGCTAATGACCCGGTACTGTAAGATACTTCGAACCCACGCTGGCTCATCTGCTGGATGCGACCGGCGGGGGTGCCGCCGCCCCGCGTGCCTAGCCAGCGGGCTACATCGGCCTGGGTCACGGGCTGTTGCCAATAGGCGGCAACCATCGCTACACAGGCGGGTAAACACCAACCCGATTCATTCTGTCTCAGATGAGGCACGTCGAGCCAGGTCATCGGCACGCTCCGCTAACTCATTGAGTTGCTCCGGGCTGAACAGAATTTCGCCGGTTTGGGCATCGACATCGAGGACACCGACCTGGCCGACCGGCCCGCGGGTGGGCAGCCCCAACCAGACCGGAACCCGCCACAGCAACCGGCGACTGATAACCAGGCTGGGCCGCTCGCCATACAGCAGATTACCCACCCGGTCGAGCAGTAATTTACTAACCTTGCGTTGGGCCGTAAAGTCGGTCACGTTGACTTTCGAGGTTAAACTCAATTCGACTTTGATTTCGGCCTGTTCCGGCAGCGCAATTTCTTCGATTTCCAAAGGTGTTTCCATAACAATCCTCGACGGGTTTATGACCATTTTGAGTCTGTCTTCATTGTACTGTCTTCATTGTAATGGAGGATCGCTAATTTTCAAAAGAGCCGTCCTCTCCTCGAACTGCACCCACCTAATCCTCTGGTCGCCTCGAATGTGTGGTATAATACTCGGCAAGCTGACCCAGATCTGTTTAGTTCTCTGGTAAACAGTACAACGAATAACGAAAGAAAAGAATGGAGATTACGTAATGACTCTTTCAGAAAATGAAGCATTGGCGACCATCGATATTGGTACCTTGATCGCCCGCTCGCCGGATTTTCGGCAAAATGAACCCCATATTGCGGGCACAGGCGTATCGGTTAAGCGGCTTGTCGGTTGGTATCAGATGGGCGCAACGCCTGAGGAGATTGCCGCCGATTATGACCATTTAACGTTAGCCCAAGTTTACGCAGCCCTGGCCTATTATTTTGCCAATCGACTAGAAATCGATGCCCTTCTTGCGGAAGAAGAACAGTTGTATGAAACGTTGGCTCAACAAAATCTCCCCACGACAAAGACAGCCTCATGACCATCATTCGTCTTTATCTCGATGAAGACGCGATGCGCCACTCTTTAGCGATGGCATTACGAGCCAGTGGCGTTGATGTCGCCACGCCCTTCACGAATCACAATGAATTTTTCTAACACACCGATCCTTACGAAAAATCAGGATGTAGGGTCGTAAGTTGGGAATGGCCTGGGCGGTGTCAGTCGGCAAATATTTCGCCATCTCCGCCCGGCCCTCTCGTTCTAGTATATCCAACCGCTTGGCGTTGCTCTTGGCTTTGGCATATTTCAACTCAAAGAAATAATGGGCCGACCGCTCTGGCTCAAACACGGCCTGGAGATAGATGTCTACGTACCCCTCGGCG
>CAZWZZ010001337.1:0-1744 GCA_964638395.1 uncultured Caldilineaceae bacterium | reverse complement strand
GGAGATTCGTACAAATTATCTCTTAATCTCCCCATCTCTAATCTCCTAATTTACGCGATTGAGGAACTTATTTAATGCCTGTTCCTAAAACGGTCTACTCCTTCGTGAAATGCTCCAAAACCCACAAACAGGCCAGTTTGGTGGCTCCTAATTCGTGAAAATAGCGGTTGCGCCGTTCGCTGGATTTGATGGCCGATAATTTCTGGCTGCTCATGCCCATACTTTCGGCCAAGGCTTTCTGGCTGATGCCCTGCTTTTTCAACCGCTGCACCAACTCATCCAGAGTCACGCTGCGTAAATATTCGGGCAGGTCGGCCAACGCCTCCACCTCTTCCAGTGTACGCTGTTTCAACGCCTCGAACCGTGTTGGCTCCTGCAAAAACGTCACCCCTAAAGCGTGACAGTGGTGACAATACCCGTGCTTACCGATGTAGCAACTACAGGCCGAGTTGAGATGTTCCCCCTCCACATACATCGAGACGGTGTACGTGCCGTGATTGCCGTCCACTTGGGCGCTGATTTTTGTGCCCAGCCGGGTTCCCCCGAAAAATTTACCCACGTACCGATTGGCTTTATCCCCCGCTTCGGAGGGCCACCGTTTTTGAATAGCCGCGCTGAGACGCTCCACATCTGATGTTGACATCAATTACCTCCCATAATTTTTTAGTCATTTCGTAGCCGCAGGCGGAGAAATCCTCCAAAACGGCTGTTTACCAACGAAGGTTTCGGGGATTTCTCGCTATCGCTCGAAATGACATGCCGAAGTTAATCAATTCCCAATCCTTAGTTCGACAATGTCACATTAATATAATCTTGCCCCGCAGAAAGGTCTCCCCCGCCGATTTCACCCCCCTCTAACCTTCCTGCGGTCGCCCGCCGGGGGGAGAACTTTCTCGCCTCCCCCCCGGTGGGGGGGATTGAGGGGGGGCGAAATCGGCGGGGCTAATGTGACATTGTGGAATTAGTCAAACAACGCTTGCCTCAAGTCAAGCGATAGCTTCTCCGCCCCCTGTTTGATGATCTTCGGGTTGGCCCGCGCTTTCCATTCCAAAAGAAACTCAAAGAGGCGCTGCTCATCATGCTGACCGGCCGCCCGCAGCGTCCAACCGGCCGCCTTGACCACCAGCGGTTCGGTGTCGGTCATCAGCCGTTCGGCCACCTGTAGGGCCGCTTCGACGTTGGTCCGCCCCTTTTGGTTCAGAGCCACCGTCGTCGCCAACGCCGCCCGCCGCCGCCACAGGTTATCCGACTCCGTCCAATCGAGCAAATGCGTCAGCAGCGTCAAATCCTTAGCCACAATCTCCCCGGCAATGCGCGTGGCCAATTGATCGCCCACTTCCCAATTTTCGATATAGTCCACCCAGCGCTCGATATGGGCAAACAACGCACCAGAGAAGCGCCGTTTGTGCGTCTCCAGCAGAAAGAGGCCAAACAGAATCTCCTCCCGGATCTGCCGCGCAAAGAGGGCATCCAGCAGGTCAACGCTGGCCTCATAGGTCAGGCTCTCCGTCCGGCCAAACGTTTTGGCCAGTTCCTTGATGACCGGAACCCGCACGCCGATGATCGTCGCCTCCGAGGGGACCAGTTTTTTGATTTTGGCCAGGTAGTCGGCTTCGCTGTTGGCCCGGAGGAGGCTGTTGATGTGGGGGATGAGGGGGTGGGGCATTTTTTGGGGCCTTTTGGGTTAATGTTAGTGTCATTAGTTTTTCGCCACTGTCAGGTCGTCTGCCTGGTCAAGAACACG
>CAZWZZ010001336.1:0-1745 GCA_964638395.1 uncultured Caldilineaceae bacterium | reverse complement strand
CTATTCGTTTTTTGTCTTTTTGAAACTCTTTACCCCTCGTTTCTGCGTTGAACCAGAGTTTCTTGGCTCCACTGCGCTGCGGTGGAGCAACGCCGGACGCTCCGGCGTCCCCACCTGTGGCCGCAGCGGGTCCAGGCGGGGTCACGACGCCGGAGCCTCGTGTCCAGTTTTCGGCATCACATCCTCACGAATTACGCCGCATCGTCACCAAAGCGGGAGAATTTACGAAACCTCAACCAACCGCAAAATCGCCAGCGTATTCAACAACGCCTTCGGCACAAAGTTCGAGGCATCGACATACTCCTGCTCCTTGCTGCCATCCCCGCTCCGTTCGGAGCAGTGGAGATTATCCCCCGCCGGGCCGAGACCATCCAGGGTGGGAATCTCCTGCCAAAATTGGTTGCCATCACTGAGGCCGCCCCGCTCCTGGGGCAGGATATTCAGCCCTAACGCCTGGCCGGTTTCCTGCCAAATCTGTAGCAGCCGGTCGGTCTCCGGGTTGGCCGACCAGGGCGGCACTTTATGGTCGATCTCCACTGCGAGGCGGCAGGCGTAGCCATCGGTCACGCTCTGCACGGTCGATTGACCATCCAGAGCCAACAACTGGGCCAGCCCCGCTTCGTAAACATCCAGATCAAAAGCCCGCATCTCGCCGCTGGCCTGGGCCTGGTGGGGAACGCGGTTGTTGCTGACCCCGCCGGAGACCGCGCCGACGTTGTAGGTGATCTGCCGGTCGTGGTCGGTCATGGCCGCAATCTGCTGGATGGCCTCGGCCAGTTGGACGATGGCGTTGGCCCCGCCCGCGTGGTTATTCCCGGCGTGGGCCGCCCGCCCGTGGGCCAACAGCCGGTAGACGACCATCCCCTTCCGCGCCCGGACAATCCGGAAATCATTGCCGCTGGCCGGGCCGGTCTCGAACACCAGAGCCGCCAGCGCCTCCGGCCCCAGCCGCTCCACACACAGCCGCCCAAAATCGAAGCCGCCCCGCTCCTCCGAAGCATCCAGCAGCACCACCCAGGTCATCGCTTCGTAAACCTCCGGCGCGAACCGCTTCAGGGCATCCAGGATCATATAAATCATGACCGTCCCCCCCTTGACATCCACTGTGCCGGGACCGTAGATGCGGTTCCCTTCCTCCCGCCAGGCGAAGTCGTGGCGAAGCTCCTCCGCTCGCGGAAAGACGGTGTCGAGGTGGGAGATGAGGCCAATGCTCCAGCCCGACCTGCCCGGCTTGGTCAGGATGAGATGCTGGCCGAAGTCCGGGTTGACCGACTGCACCCGCTCCGCTCCGAAGCCGAGGTCGGCAAAGGCCGTCGCCGTGAAATCGCCGAGGGCCTTGATCCCCTCGACGTTGAGGGTAAAGCTGTTAATCTCAACCATCTGCCGCAGCAGCTTGAGGTAAGCGGGCAGGGTGTCCTGGAAATGGGTTTTGATAGGGTCTTGCAGAGGGTGGGGCATGATTCGTCCTTTGTTTTTGGAAAGTTTTATGGGTCCTGTCTGGGCAGGTTATCAAATGAAAGACCTCAAGCGGGGATGAGGGGATTGGGGGATTTTTTGATTTGGTTTTTCATCCCCAAATCTCCCAATCCCCGCCAATTGGGGTCTCATCCAATGTCATTGAGTTAAGCGGGTAGCAGCATCCTGAGTAAACCGGAGCGTAGCGGAGGTTGTATCGAAGGGTGCGGCTCAGCCGACGATTCGGGACCAGCCCGCACCCCTCGATACGGTTTCGCTACGCTCACCTA